>JAFVFH010000055.1 GCA_017475525.1 Alphaproteobacteria bacterium
CGATATTTACAAACCCATACTACATGGTAGCTCAGTCTGTATACGCTATGTTGACTTTGTACACATTCCATACCTTACTATAACATCGTCGTCGGAATCATTCAACCCCCATTAAAATGGGGGTAGTCTGTAAGGCATTAAAACATACATGAAGAACCATCCGGCTAACGCCGGAGGTATCTCCGTTCCCTCCAAGCTGCGCTTGCCAATCCGACTGAAAGTCGGCTTGGAATTCGCTTTCCACCGGCTGACGCCAGTGGTTCGCGCATTTGATGTTATCAAAAAAAGCGGCTTAACGCCGCCTTTTTTTTATTTATAGCGTAGCATAAATGTATTGCCCGTCGGTTTACTCACACGAGCCGCTTCTTCAACAGTATAAATACGTTTGATCCTCCTATTTCCTTCTGCCATGGGTTGATCAGCTGATTTTTGTGAGCTTGTTTCAGAATTATCCATAATATCTGTTGGTGCGGAATTTTCGCTTATTTCGTTACCGGAATGTTGATCTTCGTTTTCATTTGTATTCGATCCATTCCCGCCATCTGTCGTATTATCGTCAGAAGCTGCCTCTGTGGAAGATGGAAGAAAACCCAAAGCTTTCAGCATCGCTGTGTTGTTTTTATATTTATTTTTTAAGAATGTTTCACAATCTCCAGATGTACAAGTGATATTTATTTTACCATCTGCTCCGGCTTTTAAACCACCGAGTGCTGAAAAATACTTTTTTAAATTTTCGGCACTGGTTGTCAAATCAGATAAATTCACACCATCAAAAGCACTCTGGCTAATCGTTGTAACAGAATCGGGAATTATAAGCGCAGTTAAGCTACTTGCATTCTTAAAAGCGTGTGTCCCAATAGATGTCACAGAATCAGGAATATTAATACTTTTTAAATTGGAAGCTCCATTAAAGGCCTCACTTCCTATACTTTTTATGCCACTACCAAGAACAACACTTTGCAAATTTGTACATCTTCTAAATGTGCCACTTTCAATAGAATTCACAGAATCAGGAATATTAATAGACGTTAAAGCAGTAGCATTTTCAAAAGCAGAGCTTCCAATTTGTGTTACCGAATTAGGAATTGTAATGTTTTCTAGATTAGAAGCTCCATAAAAAGCAGAAATGCCGATGCTAACAAGACCTGAATGCAAACTGACATTCTTTAAACCCGTTGCATGAGCAAAAGCAGCATCTCCAATAGTTTTTACGGAGCTCGGAATACTAATACTTTGCAATGGTCTTGCTTGGAAAAAGGCATTATCACCAATAGATGTAACAGAATTAGGTATGGTAATACTTTGTAAATTTGCAACACCATGAAATGCGTTCGCACTAATTGTCGTAATACCAGTACCACCAGAGGTTTTGCCCTGGATAATGACACTGTTATAGCTTGCATCACGCCACTTTGGGTAATAATCATTATAATAACTTTTTCCATAAGTTTTACTATTCGTGTCAAAAATTCCGTTTCCTATGATATAAAGAGTCTTATCCTGAATATATCCATAACAATCACTACCGCATTTCCAACATGTAGAGTTTAGCGTAGTTCCATTAGGACAAGTCGTCGCAAAACTTTCTAAAGGTAAAAGTGTACCACATACAACATTAGCAATATATAAGATTTTTTTATTCATTAGATTTCTCCTATTTTTGTTAATCAAAAAAATCCATCTTGAAAACTCAAAATGGAGGAGCTAACAGAACTGTTGACACACAGCTATCCTTATTCGCGGCACTGCCCTTATATCGGAAACTCCTCATCAAGGAGTTATGTGTCAAGAAGTGTCTGTTAAACACCGCAACCACTTCGGTTACATTTTGTATTATCGCATAATCATCATCTTAAATCAAGAGAAAAAAGAACTACTGATAAAAAAAGCCGGCTCAATCCGGCAATCCAAATATATAAACAAATTATCTCACGCGCCAATGAATTTGGACGGACGCAAGTTCTTTCGGCTCCGAGAGACAACAAACAGAGTGCAATGAAACCAAATCTTTGAGTTCGGCTTTTGAGGCCACGGACTGCCCGCATAAACATTCTTTTTTATACGAAATTTCAATCTCGGAAGGCACATGTTTTTCCAAAAAATCCGAAGGTATCGTTTCTGCCGCCCAGAGAGGATAAATCGCATTATTCACGTGACGATTTAAATCTATATCATCAAAACGGGCTTCGAAAATTTTGGCATATTCTTCATTTTCCAAAGGCGGAAGTTTGGCAAATTCAACACCCAAAACACGCTCATCAATATACATATAATCCGGAAGATATTGAGCAAGCGAAACCGGACGCTTGCGATTCATATCAACCAAAACCCATTGAGATGTGGCTTTGATGATTTCAACACCTTTTTCATCATAAATCACAAAATCACGAAGCGCCATAAACTTATTTTCGCCCGAGGGCCATGTCTGAACCTTAATCTTTTCATGCACTTGCGGCAGGCGGCTGATTTGAATGTGATAGTTTGTGCCCACCCAAGCAAGCAAGTTTTGAATACAAAAATCAAAACCGAACCCCAAAGATGTTGCGCTTAAATCTGCTGCATCCTGCAAAATGTTCATCAATGTCACAATGCGCAAAGAACCATATTTATCGCACTCATACGAACGAATTTGAAATTCTTTTTCAAATTTTTCCATTGATGGTTTGCCCTTAAAAAAGCGAAATATCCGGATGATAATCCAAAAATGCAAATTTCATTTTGTTAAAACGAGCCAAAAGCCTGTTTTGATAAGCCTGTGCATGTGTCGGCACTTTGGAATGATATGCCATGGCAGCTTTTTGCCAATCACCCTTTTTTTGATAAAGCTTTGTTAAAAACTGCGCACTATACTCAACATTATTATCAGGATTAAACGCATCTTCAACGCTCTCAAAGGAGCTGCCATGAAATTTGAGACTGATTTGCATACACCCGACATCAATGCTTTGAATACCTTGAGCCTGCAATTCTTTAACTTTGGCAACAGCTTCCTCTTTGGAAGCAAAGCGATATCCTTTGCCATGCACATTAATACTCCACGGCCATGAAACAAATTTGCCCGTTTGATGATCAAAAACACCGCTTTCAACACTCGCTATTGTTTCTAGAACGTGAGGTTTAATGTCATATTTTTCCTCCATACGCGCAACAGAAAGAGCGCAAACTTCAGAAGCCGTAGGCTCTAAAGTCATGTGCGTATTGGCTTTAAATTCTTTTTGAGCTTTAAGCGGGTGTGCAATACTAAAACAAATCACCGATATAAAAATGATTTTTCTAAGCACCTTTAAAATATATCCTTCATATCCTTGAAAAAAGCAAAGGACATCCCTCAAAACTTTTCGTTTGATTTCAGCCCCGCAGTTTGAACTAAAAGCTCAAAAAGGCTTTAGACAAGGTGTTAAACACATTAACTCCTTATTTAAGATAATTAATAAGAGGTTAATTTTTCAAGATAGATATCACACTTTTTTTTTAAAATCCAGAAAAAAATGAAAAAAAGACAAAGAGAGAACAAAATAACGTAAAAACAAGGGGTTAAAGCATTTTGCCACCCCTTGCACAATTAGAGATTTAAGCCTAAGCCAATCATGACTGAAAGATTTTGAAAATGTTGAATCGTCTCAGTGTTGCGATAAGGAACAAGATACATTGCACTCACATTGAGAAAGAGCAAATCCGAAAGCCTGAAATCAACCCCGGTTTCAAGTTTGAGATGCCACGTATCAACAGCAAATTTTCTTTTTTTCTCACCTACAAGCGAAACGGCGCCCCACGGCTGTCCGCCTAAAAGGAAATAGAAAATATGACGTTCACCATAAGTGGCGCCGATCATTGGCGAAAAAGGCAAGATAGGAATTGAGGCATTCTTAAATTGCGTGTAGCTTAATTCGACACCAAAACGCAAATAGGCGATGTCGCCATATATGCCTAAAACACCGACAGGCTGCTTTTCTAAAATATTGTACCCGCCTTTGAGCACAACACTTCCGTAGTGATCGCCCCACCAGACATCAGATTGCGCTGACAAGATCGTTGAAAGCACAAGACAACAGAAAAATAAGATAACTTTTTTCATAAAACATTATAATTTTTAAGACAAATCTATAAATAAAACTGTCTTAAGTGTAGCAACTGAATAGAAACGTGTCAAGCTTTTAATGATTTTGCAAGATCCAAAACCGCATTGCATAAATCTTTTTGAACTTTTTGAAAATGTGCGTTCGGCTCAAAAGTCTGCTCATCGACATAAATCGAGCGATTAAGCTCAAGTTGGAGGGTATAAATCTTTTTGCGTGGTTGGCAATAGTTAAAAGTTGTGTATGCGCCGGAATACGGCACATTTTTCAAAACAGCATACCCTTTTTTGAGCAAATCTTCGCGCAAAACATCACTGATATGCGTCGGACAACTTTGAGAAAACAAATCACCCAAACAAATATCTATTTTTGTTTCATCCTGCATGATGGAACAAATTTTAGAAGGCATTGAATGGCAATCAAGCAACAGGCAAAAACCGAATTTTTGCACGCATTTGTTCACAAGGCTGTTGAGGTGCTTGTGGTAAACATCATACACATTTTTAATACGTTCCTGAACCTCGGTATAAGAAATCGGCTCAGCATAAATCGACTTGCCCGAGCTCGTCACACGATGAATGAGCCCGTAACCCGAACGACAACGACTGTTTTCAAAAATGATTTTATCGGCAGGATAGTCATAAAACATTTTTTCATCAAGCTCGATTTTATCGCGATTCACATCAATAAAGGCGCGAGAAATATTCATTTTGACCGAGGCAACACCCTCTTTTTCAAGCGGTGATAAAAGCTCATCGACAAGCAAATCTTCATTGGTACGCAGTTCATTTAAACTCAAAGATGTGAGCGAAAAGAACTCTTGCGGAAATATTTTTCCCGAATGAGGAATGCTCAAAACAAGCGGATACATCAATTTATCCATTGCTTTTTCTTCATAAATATCAAGCTTTTTGTAGTCTATTTTGATGCGAGTCGGCAAAACACAATCCTCTCTTAAAAAAAACAATTATATTGTATTTTAAGCAATAAGTCTTAATCTTTTATAAAAAAATGAGAAAACCTGCAAAAAAGTCTTGCTATTTAAAAAAGAGTGTGCTAATGAAGTTTTACTTTCGGGTGTGTAGCTCAGGTGGTTAGAGCGCTACGTTGACATCGTAGAGGTCACAAGTTCGAGTCTTGTCATACCCACCAATAATAAAAAAAGATGGCTTAAAAGTCATCTTTTTTTATTATCGAACAAGTATAATTCGAACTTGTGACCTCGATAGAGGCATGAGGATAAAAAATGCCCTTAATGGCATTTTTTACCGCAAATGGCGAAGTTTTGTTTTTTTCTAAAAGAGCGACAAGCGATTGCAAGAAAAATTACAAAACGAGTGACCGAAGCTTTCTTTGCGGTTGCAAGCAAAAGCGAAGCAAGCGCTTAGAAAGCAAGAAAAGTTCGGAATCGAGGTCTGCGCCGGAAATAATCGGCGCAGGACGAGATCACGAGCAAAATATAATTTTGCGAGTAGTCTTGTCACACTTTAGCATAAAAATAAAACAACAGTCATGCCTCGATTCCGTTAGGAATCGTCAGGGCATCTACAAATTTTATTTTTAATTCGTTGGCCCCTTGACCTCACTTCGTTCGGAGGGGTGACTTTATTGTTTTGTCTGACGGAATCAAGGGATGACAGTAAAAAGCAAGAGGTGACTCATTAAACAAAAAAAAAGCGCCGGAATAATTTTCCCGAGCGCTTTTTTAAGATTTCTTACTTTTAAATAATCAGAATTATTTAACAGCGTCTCTTAAAGCTTTACCGGCTTTAAATTTAGGAGCTTTAGAAGCAGCAATCTTGATTTCTTTACCTGTAGCAGGGTTGCGGCCTTTACGAGCAGCGCGTTTAGCAACTGAGTAAGAACCAAAACCAATGATTTGAACTGTTTCACCTTTTTTCAAAGCTTTTGTGATAACAGCGATTTGAGCTGCCAAAACTTTAGAAACTTCAGCTTTTGTTGTGCCGGCTGCTTTAGCAACGTTAGCAACGAATTCTGTTTTATTCATATTTAAATTCCTTTCTGTAAGTTAACAAGGGCTTTTCCCTCACAATTCGAATTTTCAGATGTTTTCTATCAAATGTCAAACAAATATTGAAAAGTTATACAATTTTTTTTGCTTTTGAGGCTGTTTTCAGGGATTTTTTTGCAAATTTCGGCGTGAAACCCCCTGTTTTTGAGCGTTTTATGACTCAATGGCGAATAAAAAGACGATAGAATCGGGCGATTCGGCCGATTCGAATTTAAAAAAGAAAAGGCACCCTTTTTGGGGGTGCCGATTCTCTTAATGAACATTAATTAGCGGCGGTGCCTTTTGGGTGCCTGGTGGTTGTGCCAGGTCCCAAGCTCGACACTGAGCCCGATGCGGGCTTCGCCCATCACAGTGGTTTTGTCATACTCCACCTTAGGGAGGAAGTAGTAACCACCATGGAGACGCAGCCGGGTCGCGGCGGAGCGCCACGGGCGAACCTCGTAGGAAAGACCTACGCCTCCGAATACACCACTCCCTTGATGGGGGGTAATGTGGTTGCCGGTCAGCATGGTTAGCTGATTGTTCTCCACGTGGAGGCCGGTCGGCATGCCCTCACCATCAACGTCTACGCGGGCATAGTCGCCCTCGTAGTCGAGGTGGTCATGCTTGGCGAAGGTGTAGCCACCTCCGACAAACAGATTCACCCGGTGCCGCCAAGCTTTGTCCTCCAAGAGGCGCACATCAATGTGCGCAAATACCTCATACCTGAGGTATTTTTTGCCCTCACTGACAGAGCCAGGGAGGTATGTCGCCCACCCGAGGTTTCCCTCGATTCCGGCGCCGAGGATTCGGACGGGTTCACGAAGGTACCGGCCGTCCTGAGTCATGTAGGACTTTTTCCAGAGCCCCATGCCGTCCCACTGGAACCCAGCGGAAATGGTGGGGGTTTGGAAGTCCTTGTTGATGGCATAACCGCCACCAACCATGACCTTCGGGTGCCAGACTTCCGGATTATCAATCCACACGCGAGCGAACTCGCCTGTGGATTTCTGGAAGGCGATGAAACGACTGCGGGTTGCTTCTTCCGCAACCACCATGGAATCTATTTGTTCGATTCCTTCTGTGGTCATCATTTCCGGGCGGAAGGTGGGAGCCTCTTGAGCGTTAATGTTCATGTTTGCCATCACCATTGCGATCGCAACCGCGATGATGGACTTTCTCTTAATGTCTGCCATAATTGTGTATTATTAAATTGTTTATGATTTCAATTTCAATCAGCCGAAAAGCCGATAAATCCCTCGAATCATCAATTCAAGGAATACAAAAAATTATGGCAACAGAAAGTATTATATATATCCACAATACAGCCATAATTCTTATTTTGTAGGTTCAATTTAGCATATTTTTAAATCGTATGCAAGCAAAAAATGAGCCAAAATGAAAAATTTTGTTTATTTTCTGTCTAAAAACAACTGTCATGGCTCGATTCCGTCAGGAATCGTCAGGGCATCTACAAATTTTATTTCTAATTCTTAAGACCCCTGGACGCGCTCGGCTTTTAGCCTCGGCGAGGGGTGACTCTTAAATGTTTTTTTCTAATTCGTTGACCCCTTGACCTCACTTCGTTCGGAGGGATGACAATGAACAGTCATGCCTCGATTCCGTTAGGAATCGTCAAGGCATCTACGAATTTTATTTCTAATTCTTAAGACCTCTGGACGCGCTCGGCTTTTAGCCTCGGCGAG
>JAFVFH010000056.1 GCA_017475525.1 Alphaproteobacteria bacterium
AGGAAAATCCTTGTACATACACCATCAGCTCCCCACTTTTTGCGGGGAATTTCGATACAAAAAAACAGTATCAAAAAGTGATACTATTTTATGGTATCACCACTATGGAAAGCCGTTGAAAGCCCCGAACCTCTCGGTTCTCGATGAAATTTCTTTCATCGTGATTTTATGATAACAAATAAAATCAGTTTTGTAAAGAAAAAAAATTCCTCAAAAAAATATTTTGAGGAATTAAAAAAGTGGATATAAAGCGTTTGTTATTTGCTTTCCAAATAGCTTTCCAAAAGCGCGAGTTCTTCACGTGTGTTTGCGCTTGCCACTTCTTCGGGCTTACCTTCAATTGCCGTGCATTTAAGTCCCATTTTCCGCGCAATTTCAACCGCATCGGTCAAATAATATTCCCCTGCGGCGTTTTCATTTCCGATTTTTGCTAAAATGTCAAACAAATGTTTTCCGTCAAAGGCCATACAGCCGGAATTGCAAAAATCAATAGAGCGCTCATCATCTGTCGCATCTTTATATTCAACAATTTTTTCAAGCTCGTCGCCATTCATCTTCAATCTTCCGTAACGTGCGGCATCTTGTGGCCTGAAACCTAAAACCACAACGGCAAACCCGTCGCGCACTTTTTTGACCGAACGCATAAACGTTTCTTTTGTAATGAGCGGTGTGTCGCCGAAAATCACCAAAACGGCACCGTCAAAACCTTTCAAAAGCTCGCGCGCACAGTTCACGGCGTGCCCCGTGCCGAGTTGCTCGGCTTGTACACAAGTTTTATAAGGCGCAACTTCTTTTTTAACAATCTCACCGTCAGGCGAAATCACAGTTACAATTTTATCGGCTTTCATATCTTCCAAAGTGTCAATGATTCGCTTAATCATCGATTTTCCCTTCACCGGCATCATCACCTTCGGCAAGTCCGATTTCATACGAGTGCCTTTACCGGCACCTAAAATAACAGCTGCAATTTTGTTGTTCATAAATTTGCCTTTCATCAAAATTTTTATTAACTTTTAATAACTGGAGTATATAATAACAAATATGTCAGAAATGTTAATACCGAGGGTATGTTTTATGAAAAAACTTTTTCTTGCAATATGTTTCACACTTTGTTTGTCTGTTTCTCATAATCTCTCTGCCGCTGTTTCAAGTATTGAAGAAGCTGCACAAGAGGCGTCAACACCAAAGCCGTTAGCGCCTATGTCTTCCGAAGGCCTGCCTGATCCTAAAAATGTGGATGAAGTCCGTGCATTTTTCAAACAGCGTTTTCAAACGGCTGTTGTGAGTGATGCGGCCGAGTTAGGAGATTTGAACAAATCAAATGCGATGGATGTTCAGCATAGTGCGGAATATATCCAAAATATGCAAGAACAAAAAAAATCAGCTTTTGAAAAAATTTATGATCAAATGCTTGATCGCCTTAATGCACCTCAGGTCGAATTTTCACCCGACACGGTTTTTTATGAGCAATTCAAACAGCAATCGCCGAGAAGCACCGAAAATGTTGACGTTTCCGTTGTGCGTGTGCGCTTGCCGAACGGGAGTGTCGTTTTGGCACCTGCACGTGAGCATATTCCATATCTTTTATCGTCGTTTCATATTTTGCCGACGGGGTTGATTGAGGTTGAAGAAGAAGTGGTTGTTGTTGCAAACGGCGAAAAGCTGAAGAGCGGTCTTGTTAAAACAATGCCAAAATACACAACCTCGCGTGATAACGTGAAAAAGAAAGTGGATATAGATCTTTTATCAGTCAGCTTAAACGGTGCCCCGATCGGTTATAAACTGCAAGAAATCGGTAACACGATTCTTTTTGCTCCGAAAGAAAAATATGAGTTAGAACCGGGAGTATATACCTATCGTTTCAACTACCTTCTTGACCGTAAATTGTGGTATTATGATGATTTTACTGAGTTTTATACGGATATATCAAGCAGCTATCCAAATCTTGTGATAGGTTCTGCCAATGCGATTGTTTCAATTCCGGACGGGCGCAATTTTATGACGAGCCTTGCCATGTCCGGCGCGCCGGATAATTTGGCGGCCGGTCGCACGGTTGTGGCACATTTGAGCCAAAATGCCATTGGATTCGCTTCGCTTATTCCTCTTGCCTCCGATGAAGGAATGCACATTTTGGTTTCACTTGATAAAGTGATTTTCAATGCGCCAAGCTTAAGCCAACGCTTTGTTTGGTTTATCACGGATTATGGTGATATTTTGTTCAGCTTTTTAGGTTTTGCGGTGATTTTTATTTCTTACTTTTTCTCTTGGAAATATATCAAACAAAACAAGTCTCGCTTAACCGTTCGTTTCAAGCAGACGGCGCCCTTGAACAGATATATCTTAAAAGGCGTGTATGATATGCGCTCGTTTGTGTCTGCTTTTCTTGATTTGGTCCGCTACCATGTGATAGACATTAAAAAAGAGGGCAAAACGCTTATGCTTGTCAAAAAAACAGATAGTTTGAAAAATCTTCCGCTCGGTTTGAAGCAGATTGTGCGCTCGCTCTTTGGCAAAACGGAAACTTCTGTTGAGCTGAGTGCCAAAAACAAACTCAAATTTGCGCGAGCTTTCAAAAAGCATGAATCAGACATTAAAACCTATTTTAAGGTTTTGACGTGGCGCTTGAATATATGGTATTTGCTGTTTGGCACGTCGATGTTTGCGCTGACTTTGCTCTCAATTGCCTACATTGCCATCAATCCTTTGGAAACGATGTTGATTTTGATATCCGCTGTCATCACTCTGGCGTTTTATCTGTGGATTTTAGGGCATCCTTTTTCAAAAAAATGGGTGCGGTTAAGTGTTGAAGTCACAGCCGGCGTATTTGTGCTGCTCACTGTTTTTATGCTTGGTGTTTATATCCATTTATTAAGCGCTTTTCTTTTAGCGGCAACGGTTTATGTTATCCTTGAATATTCAAAACGCTTTTCTGCCAAAAATGGACTGATTAAGAGTAAAGAGCAAGAGCTTGAAAGGCTTTATCAATATCTTTCAACGAATGTGTCAACCATTTCAAAATCAAAAGAGTTTGAAATGGAGCAGGCAAATATTTTTGCTTTTGAACTTGAAGATAAATATGAAGAAAATTCAAAAAATCAAAAAGCTTACCAATTAGATGTTGCAAGAGAGCTTTTGAAAGCTTTGCAATAAAAAAGAATCGCCGAAACAAAAAGTTTCCGGCGATTCTTTTTTAGCGCATTTTCTTTAATGCGAGGACTTCGTTAGGAAAAATCGTATAAACGTTATACGCGAAGTGATCGCCGATTGCTAAATCCGCAGAATCTGTTTCGGCGAGCTTGGAGGCTTTAACATAAATCATGTTGCCTTGAACGGTCTCAATCACAACGGTTTTAATGGGCGTAAATGTCAGGGAATACCGCATGAGAAGTGTGAACATATTTTTCACATCAGCCTCAATCGGGTCTGATGCTACCAAATACGTACCAACCCCCGGTCTCATGGCATTGACTTTCGCTTGCTCTCCCTTGTGGCACTTGAGCTTGTCTATTGATGCAATTTCGTCAGGAATTTCGTAATACACCGTTGCCCTGATTTCATCACCGACATGCAACTCGCCGCCATAAAAATTAAGCCGCCTCAAATAAAACCATTTTCCGCCATCAACTTCCAAAAGATAAACCTTGAAAGGATAGGGGATCTCACGCCGCATACTGATTTCCCAGAGTTGCGTGATGGTTGAATAAGGCTCATCTTGGCTCTCTGCACGCTGAGGTTGAGCTTGCTCTTGTGCCTGTTGTGAAGGCAAAACAGGTTCTTCCTTTTGGCAAGCTTGCAGATTGCAAAGCATTGCCATAAACGATAAAAACAATAATACTTTTTTCATTTTTATAAAAATTTAGATGTTAGAATACTTCATTGATAGAACCATTCATATCACTTTTTTTCCCTTATGTCCAGACATAAAAAAAGCTCCGATAACATATCGGAGCAAAAATATTTTTCATGCCGGATTATTTTGCATTTGAAAGCGACTTCAAATTTGAAATAATGCTTTCGGCTGTTGATTGTGATTCACTTGAAATACCGGCAGATTCTAATGCCAATTTTTTCATGCAGGTTTTTACCAAATCCGTTGCTGTTTCTTTAATGCCTGACGTAAAGAGCGTTCCTGCCTGATATCTTGAATTTGCTTCAGTGAGCAAACAAGCTTTCATTTTTGCCTGAGACGAATCGGCCGAACCATTGTTTGACACTCCGGAAATTTGAGAACAGGCGGCAAGCAAGACAACACCGGCTAAGAGAAGAGATTTTTTCATATTTTGTTTTCCTTTTTGTTTCATTTATTGAACCATATTTATAATTGACACAAAAAAAACAAAACATAAAGTTTTAGATAAAAATCATTCACAAAAAAAACGCTCGGGAACGATATCCCAAGCGTTTTTTCTTAAGCGACAAGCTCTTTCAAAAGCTGCCTTGCCCAAATTCTTTTCTCTTCGTTCCAACCGGAGGATTGAATCATTTGAGAAAAGACCACGAGTTCGGAAGGAACCGTGACAATGGCATGTTTAAAGAACACCAAGGCGTTTTTCTTGCTTGCCTTGTCGACAATCAAGAAGAAATGCTTTGCTTCAAAGCGGATTTCAAACTCGCCTCGTGAGACCATGTAAGGCATGAAATCTGTGCTTTCCTGAATAAAAAAAGCATATCCGTTTGCCGTTCTTCCATTCAAGCATAAAACTTTTTGCCATTTGCCTCTCGTGTCTATCGTTTTCATATACGGCACATGATTGCTGCAAAGATAGAGCTTTGCTTTTGTGCGAATCTTGAGCCGCATCGGGGGATAGACCTGAGTGTTCTGAGGCCAGCCTGAAGGCATTTCTTTTTTCTTTGCCATCGGCTAAATGTTTTTGCCTTTGATGAGCTGCCGGACCCAGGTGTGAGCCCGATTCTTGTTTTTTTGAGACAGAACGAACGAATCGTCCACCATCTCTAAAAACTTGTTGGCCTCGACAATGCTCGGCAACACCGCGTTCCTGAAAAAGTTGAGAGAGTTCCTGCGGCTTGCGTGTTCCATGATGTAGAGGAACTTTTCCGGCTCGAAGGTGAGCTTGATACGCCCCATGTTCGGGTCATATCCATACGCGATTTCATCTTCTGGACCGGCGATGAATAGAGCATACTCATCGTTCACATCACGCGCCGAGAGCACATAGCACTCGGTTTCGTTCATGTCTTCCGGCCCGTGCTTGATGTACTCTTGCCAGTGGTTGAAGGTGTTCTGCCCGAACAAAACTTCGGTGAACGTGACTTTAAGAGGAACCGGCATGTAGAGCCGGCGCATTTCAACTCCACTAAAGCCCAGCATGAGGAGCTTTGAGTGCATAAAATGTTCATACATTTTAAACATACTTTTTTGGTTTTAATTGTTATTAAATGTCGAGATTTCTGGTTCGGCGATAGAGCCATGTTTTAGCTCTTCTTTTGTCTTTTGCGGAAAGGTTTGACCCTGCCACTTTTTCCAAAAAGGTTTTCACCTCATCATCGCTTTCGATTACCGCACGCCTGAAAAAGTTCAATTTGTTCCCGCGGCTTGCGTTTTGCATGATGTCAAAAAAGGGCTCAGCCTCAAACAGGATGGAGACTTGATCGAGTTTAAACCGCCACACGGATTTGTATTTGGGATGGCGAATAAAAAATTCCCAAAAACGGTAGTCCGTTTCAGCGGAAATCATCCATGTTTCGGTCCATTCCGTGAAAGGTCCGAAGGCAAAATAAGTTTTTTTGCCGAACCTGTCACGTCCGAAAGTTTCTTTCGGCATCTTGATTTTGACCTGAAGGGGGTCATAAGGTCTTCCGAAGTCGAGAAACGGAAAGCCGAGCTCTCGCAGGAGCTGTCTTCTTTTGATTTCTTTTTCCATAATAAAGATTAAATAGTGATTAAAATAAGTATTGATAGTCTGATTATTAGACAAATTTCAAAAAATGTCAAGATGTTTTTTTATAAAAATAAAGAGTGCCAATCAAAAAAAATCTCCGCACTTCGAAGAAGGCGGAGAAGAATTTTAATAAAGTTGAGCAAGTTTAATTTTAGCTAGTGTATCCAAACCCATATCTCGCTTTATAAAGCTTAATCAGCTCAATATTTCCAAGCTCAATGAGCTTGATCTCGGCATCAGCAAAAAGTCTATACTCAGAGATATAAAACTTGATAAGTTCTTTATCACCCTGCTCAATGAGCTTGACCTGGGCCTCAGTACGAAGTCTATACTTAGAGATATAAAACCAGATAAGTTCTTTATCACCCAACTCAATAAGCTTGACCTCAGCATTATCACAAAGTGGATGCTTTGAAACATATTTGCTAAGGTTTTCAATACACCATTTTTCAATGGCAGATCTAATAGCAGATCTAATAGCAGATCTTAACTTTTCCATAATGAATTCTAACTTTTCCATAATGATATAATTAAAATAAACAGATTCTTAAAATATTGATAGTCTGATTATTAGACAAATTTAAAAAAATGTCAAGATGTTTTTTATAAAAATAAAGAGTGCTTTTTTTTTAAGCACTCTTTTGAGAAGGTTTATTTATATCGAAGCTTAAAAGTATTTCCTTGAGGTTTTGTTACGGCATTTGCTTCTTCAATGGTGTAGATACGTTTGCCTTTATAATAAGCGACATTACCGTCATCATCAAAATATGTTGTACTGCCATCTCTATTTTTGACAGACCCGTAACGCACTCTGGCGCCATAAGCCGCATATTTCCCGTTGCCGTATGTTTCTAAAACCTCTTTGCAATTACCGCTCGTGCATTTAATTTTCACCAAATCGGGATTGTCCAAAAATCCGCCGCCGGCTTTGAGATAAT
>JAFVFH010000057.1 GCA_017475525.1 Alphaproteobacteria bacterium
GCAACCGCCTTTTGTGTTGTATGAAAAACGAGTTGTGCCTTGCCGTTTTCAAGCGGCTCAAATGTTGCTTCACACGGTGTTTGGGAAGAACGAAGCTTTAAATAAATATCTGTTTTTTCCGTCAGTTCAGGGATTGAGAGCCACCTCACATCATCAATGATTAAAGAGGATTTATAACCTTCTTCCTCATAACCCAAAACAACTTCATTTTTTTCTTTGTTTAAAGCAATCACATAAAGCGGCCTGTCCGCGCTCACACCGAGCCCCCTTCTCTGACCGATCGTAAAATGCCAAATTCCCTGATGCTTGCCCAAAACTTTGCCGTTCAAATCCACAAAGTTCCCTTCTCTGTCAGGCTCTTGTAAAATGTCATTAATGTCGCCGGAATAAAAATCCTGACTGTCTTTTTTGTCGCTCACTTCAAGCCCAAATTCTTTTGCAATTTTACGCACTTCATCTTTGGTATAATCACCGAGCGGCGTTAAAATACGGCTCAACTGCTCTTGGCTCAAACGATAAAGAAAATAACTTTGGTCTTTTTTTGTGTCAACAGCCTGCCTTAATTGATAGCGCTTTAATTCTTCATTATAAGAGAGCCTCACATAATGCCCCGTTGCAAACTTGTCAAAATCCAGCCCTAAAGCTTTTGCGCCCCTCGGCAACGCCTCAAATTTGATGTTTGAATTGCACACAATGCAGGGGTTTGGTGTGTGCCCAGCCAAATATTCTTCCTTAAAGTTTTTTAAAACGAGCGCCTGATATTCTTTTGTGCAATCAATCACATGATATTCAATCCCGATTTTTTCACACAAAGCTTTGGCTGTTTCAATGTCTTTTTCTTCATGCGGCGAAAAACAGGCATCTTTCAAATGCCCGCCGCTTAAAGCTTTGAATTTTTCTTTGTCCCAAATAGACATTGTCGCCCCAATCACCTCATGCCCCGCTTTTTTGAGCAGGCATGCCGTAACCGATGAATCAACCCCGCCTGAAAGACCGACCAAAACTCTCATTTTGTTTTATGCTCCTAAGTTCTTTTTCACCCACGGATATTTTTGAACAGCTTCATCGTTGAGCTCTTTGCACTTTTCTTCAATCACTTGTTCAAGTTTTTCCATAAAAGCTTTTTTATCTTCGTGCGCTTTAACATCCATCGCAGGCAAAAACTCAATCACCGCTGTTCCGGGATATCTCAAAAACGAAGCCTTTGTCCAAAAAAGCCCCGTGTTGACGGCAACAGGCACCACTTTTAATTTCAAGTTTTCTGCCAAAAACAAAAAGCCCGATTTGTAGCCTTTTGTTGTGCCCGGTTTGCAACGCGTTCCTTCAGGAAAAACGACGACAGGTCTGCCCTCACCCACAATTTTTTTCACGCCTTTTAACATATTTTTCATTGCCTTTGCACCGCCTTTACGGTCAACCGGCACCATGCCGTAAAAATATTGCGTCCACCCGAAAAAGGGCATATAAACCAATTCTTTTTTCAAAACATAGGTACATGTCGGCACAGGCTGCGTAAATGCATAAGTTTCAAGCGCAGATTCATGTTTACAGGCGTAAAGCGCAGGCTCTTTTGAAACATTTTCCAAACCTCTGCATTCAACTTTCAAACCGGCAATGTGTTTGACGCACCAAAAAATAATCCGCATTACGATTTTATCCCAAAGGAAAATTGTTCCCTTCCTTGAAATCGGTCCGACAAAAAGCGTTACGATGCACCCAGCAATCATCACACCAAAAAAACAAATATTGCATATAAGAGAGCGAATATAAATCATTTTTCTTTAGTCCTTTTAAATGAGTCCTGATATAAAATTTTTGAGATAAACATAAATAAACTTATGGTATTCCGATGCAATCAAATAGAAACTTTTCGGCCTTTTCCACCAGCGTTTCGATACATTTTTTGAATAGACTGGATGTTCTATCACCTCAACATCAGGATTTAAGGCTTTGAGCTCATTTAAGCTTCTCGGCATATGATAATATGATGTCACGAGCCTGATTGATTTTAGGTTGTTGCGCCTGATAATTTCGCCCACTTCAACTGCATTTTCAATCGTATTTGTTGCCTCTTTTCCTAAAAACACATGATCTCTTTGGCGTTTGATTTGAACTTTGTTTTGTACTTCAAGCGATTTAAAGCTCACATGCGGCTCCACCCCTGAAATAAAGAGCATATCAGCCAGACCATTATTATATAACTTTACCGCCTCCACAATGCGATTTTTGCCACCTGTTAAAACAACAATGGCATCTGTTTTGGTGGTGTTGTCAATCGGGCGCTTTCTGATATATTGTTGAAAAATAACAAAACCTCCGAACCATAACAAAAACAAGCATTCTAAATACATTAAAGCAATAAACTTTGTACGTCTCATCTACATCATTTTCCTTAAAACCTGTTTCACACCGAAAAAAGACATTCCCATTGAAAGAAGCGCGCACCATATCGGCAAACTGAATAAAAAGATCCAATGAAATCGGTTTAACGATGCCGCGCCGATTAAGCCTGTTTCCAATCCGGACGATAAATGCGAAATCACGAACAAGGCTAAAAAACCTAAGCCGATTCCGATTAAACTTGACACAAACCCGACTTTCAATGCACGAATGGCATATTGCTTGGCTATATATGAATCTGTTGCCCCCATCACGTGCAAAATCTCAACAATGTTTTGATGAACCTTAAGGCTCGTTTCCACGGCATAAAAGAGCGAAAAAACCGTTGCGCCGAGCACCAACGCCAAAACAAACAACGATAGTATTTTGAGCGAACCGGCACTTTTAATCAGCTTTTTAAGCCATAGACCGTGATTGTCGATTGAAGCATAAGGCGCAAATTCTTTCAAACTATCGGATGCCTTTTCAAAATCAAAAGTTTTACCATCTTTCAAGCGCACATCTAAAAGTTTTGGCATCGGAAGCGACTCGATATCCGCATTTTTTCCGAGCCATGGCGCCATCAGATGCTGAATTTGCTCATTCGAAACTTTTCTGACCTTCAAGACGCCATCAAGCCCTTCAAAAAATGAAATTACTTTATTTGTTCTTAAAAGTTCCTCTTCTTCGCTCAAAGTCTCTGCCGGAGGCATAATTTGAACCGTCAAACCATCAACGATATTCTTATTCCACGAGCTTATCATTGATGAGGTCATAAAATAAGCCGCCAACGCAATCGAAAATAAAAATACCGATATGGCTGTCGAAATTTGCAAAAAGAAGTTTGCTTTGTCTTCATTAAGCGGCAACTCGGCATGTCGTGCTATTTGAATCTTTGCTTTCATCTTAAATTCTCCTTAACGCCGGAATAATTTTGAGGCCTTTGTTTTCAAGGTGAATCTGCGGATAATTATATTCTGCAATCAAATCTTTACTGTGTGTTGCAATCACAACCGTTGTGCCAAGCTTGTTAAGCTCCACAAAGAGTTTCATCAATTTAGATGCAATATCATTATCCACATTGCCCGTCGGCTCATCGGCAAGCAAAATCTCCGGACGGTTGATCACGGCTCGTGCAATCGCTACACGCTGCTTTTCACCGCCGGACAAGGTTGAACAAATTTTATCCATACTCTTATCAAGTTCAACCCAGCTTAAAAGTTCTTTCACACGCTTTTTTATCTCATTTTCGCCCATTCCCTTAATACGAAGCGGCACTGCCACGTTATCATAAGCCGATAAATGTTCCAAAAGCCTGAAATCTTGAAACACAACACCTATCCGCCGTCTCAATCCTGCCATGGCATCGCGGCTTGCATAACCGACATTTGTTCCAAAAACCATCACGGTTCCTCTGCTCGGCTTTAATGCCAAATACATCATAGAAAGAAGTGATGTCTTGCCTGCACCCGATTTACCGGTCAAAAAATGAAAAGACCCTTTTTCAAGCGTCAATTTAATATCGCTTAACACTTCCGGATCTTTACCATAGCGAATACACACATTTTGTATATCCACAATCGGTTCGGTCAATATATTTTTGCGTGTTTCCATAAAACCTCCGTTTTTTTTGATAGCTCAAGCATATAACAATTATATATTTAATAAAATACTTTTTTTCTTTGATTCTATGTTTTTTTGAATTTAATATATATTTTATCGGTAAAAAAAAGAAAAAAGAGCAAAAGAAAATGTTGATAAAATGTCCGAAATGCCAGGTTATTTACGAATTAGGTGATTCTCTTGTACCGCCATCAGGGCTTAAAATGCGTTGCAATTCCTGCGGCGAAGTTTTTAAGGCTTACCCCGAAGATGCCGTTGATGATGAACAAACAGCTGCGCAAAAAAAGCTCAACATCATCAATATGTTCAAGCATTTTTCCGGCGAAAAGGAAGATTTATTTACGCCGGATACACCCGATGTCATTCAAGATAAGCCCCTCAAAGTTCGCATTGTGCATTTAACGCATTATAAAAACACCGTCAATTATTTGCTGATTTTACTTTTGCTTATTTTGATGGCGGCTTTTATGTATTTTTTGCGCTATGATATTGTCCGTTTTGTTCCGAATGCCGAATCAATTTATCATAAGTTCGGCATTGAAAGTGTGTATGACGGCGCACAATTACAGTTTTCAAACATCAAAACGGAAGAATTTGTTATCGGCAACGTTTCAAAAATCAAAATCAGCGGTGTGATTGACAATCAAACGCCGTATGAAATGAATGTTTTACCGCTTAAAGTCGTGGTTTATGCGCAAAACGGCAACAAGCTTTTGGATACCACACATTATTTGCCGCAAACACGCACCCGACCGAACTATAAGTTTCCGTTCGAGGTGGTCATTACAAACCCCACCCCTTTTAAGAAAAATATACACATTACTTTCGCAGATAATTTATAAAGGAGAAAAAAATGTTACGCGAAGATATTCAAAATGCTTTAAAAGAAGCGATGAAAGCTCAAAATATGCCGGAAGTTAACGCCATCCGTATGATAATTGCCGGCCAAAAAGAAAAAGATGTTGATGCGAGGGGCAAAGGCAAACCTCAGGCAGAAGATGCCGAATTGCTTTCGATGATGCAAACCATGATTAAACAGCGTCGCGAATCGATTGATATGTTCACCAAAGGCGGCAGACCTGAGCTTGCCGAAAAAGAAGAAAATGAAATCAAAATCATTGAGCGCTTTTTGCCAAAACAGCTCTCAGGTGCTGAGGTTGAAGCCACTGTGAAAGCAGTCATTTCCTCAACTGGCGCAACTTCTATGAAAGATATGGGCAAAGTGATGGGCGCGCTTCGTGCTCAATATGCCGGACAAATGGATTTCGGCGCCGTTTCAGGCATCATTAAATCTTTGCTCTCTTAAATAAAGGCGTTTGATGGAAGGCGATTTACAAAAGTTTTTGGATGAGCTTCGAAGCAGACTTTCGGTCGCAGATGTTGTGGCCGAAAAGGTCAAACTTGTCCGAAAGGGTCGTGAATATCTTGGTCTTTGTCCCTTCCATAATGAAAAAACGCCTTCTTTTACAGTCAACGAAGCGAAGGGCTTTTATCATGGTTTCGGGTGTGGTGCGCATGGCGACATCATCCGTTTTGAAATGGAGGCAAACGGCCTACCGTTCATGGATGCCGTTGAAAAGCTTGCACATAAGGCAGGTCTTGCCATGCCGAAATTTTCAAAAGAACATTCGCTTGAAAGCCAAAAAAAACAATCTCTGTTTGAGATCATGGAACTTGCCGTTTCGTTTTATGAAAAAGCCTTGCGGTTGCCTGTCGGCGCAAAGGGACTGGAATATTTTTATCACCGTGGCTTGTCAGATGAGCTTATCAAAAAATTTCGTTTGGGATATGCTCCCTCAAACAATGATTTGAAGGCTTATTTGAAAACGAAAGGCGTTAACGAATTTGATATGGCAGAATTGGGGCTTATTGCTCAGCCTCAAGATCAAAGCAAAACCACACATGACTTTTTCAGAAATCGCGTCATGATTCCGATTTTTGACAAACAAAATCGCCCGATTGCTTTTGGCGGGCGCATCATGGGAGATGGACAGCCGAAATACTTAAACTCGCCCGAAACAACGCTTTTTAACAAGCGCAAAATGCTATACAACTTTAACTTTGCACGCGATAAAGGCTATGAGAACAAGAGGCTCATCATCTGTGAAGGCTACATGGATGTGATTGCGCTTGACAAGTTTGGTTTTTCTTACGCCGCCGCCCCGATGGGTACGGCTTTAACCGAAGATCAAATAACAGAAGCTTGGAAAGTCGTCAATGAGCCTGTTTTGTGTTTTGACGGTGACGGTGCCGGCATCAAGGCCGCGCTTCGCTCTGTTGACAGAGCCTTGCCTATTTTAAAACCTGGGTTTTCGCTCCAGTTTATGTTTTTGCCTGACAAGCTTGATCCTGATGAATTTTTGCGTGCCAAAGGGGCTCAAGAATTTGAAAAGCTCTTTTCAAACACGATGCCGCTCATTGATTTACTTTGGGAAAAATACACAAAAGATCAACCATCGGACACTCCCGAGCGCAAAGCTTTGATTGAGAAAAACCTCAAAGAAGAAGTTCTGAAAATCACCGACAAAGATGTTCGCCTTTTTTACGCGCAAGAGATGAAAAAACGAATTTTTGAAACTTATGGAGGCGGAACATTTAAACCGGCAACAACGAACAAGAAGCCTTCTTTTTATCGGACGAAACAACCTTTAGGCGATGTAGATTTGCGCTTTATTTTAGCCTCTCTTTTGATTTATCCGAAACTTGCTGAAGAACTCGAAGAAAAACTGATGATGTTTGACCTTTCTAAATTCAAACTCATCAACCTTTTGCATCAGATTCTTGCCCTTTCACACGAAACGGACGATTCTAAAGTGATGATTGACAACCTAATCTCGGCAGGTTTTGAAACTGATTTGCAAGGCTTATGGGAAATGAGTATGATTAAGTCTCAAAAAACTGATATTTTCCACCTCAAAAAACAAATCCTTTCACTTTTGACCGGCATTCAAATCAAACAACTGAAATACGACCTCAATGAGGCTAAACTCAAACTTTCAAAAGATGGTTCCACAGAAACGGATTACGAGCAATACCTTCAACTTCAAAACGAGCTTAATACCCTCATGTCGGAAACAAACGAAATTTAAGCTTTTTTTATTTGACTTTTAAAATGATTTATGTCACAATGACATCGTGACCCAAATGGTTGCGGTGTTTAATCAACACATCTGAAACATATGCTCCTTGTGAGAGGAGTTTTCGAAATAAGCGCATTTTATGTGGCGAATAAGAAAATCTGTGTTTCAGCAGTTGATTAGCTCCTCCACTTTGGAATTTTTCTGAAGTGATTTTTTTTAATTTTGCCATTTTTGAATCCTCCCCCTTGAGGGCGTGAGGATGAAAAATACCCGTGATGGTATTTTTCACCGCAAACGGCGACGTTTTGTTTTTTCTAAGGAAGCGAGAAGCGACCGCAAGAAAAAATACAAAACAAGTGACCGAAGAAAGCTTTAGCTTTCAAGAAGAGGTTCGGAGAGGGTGATAAAAATGATATCAATATTCTTTATAAGGAAAAAAATATGAGAAAATGGATTTTGATTTTGGGGCTGACTTTAAGTTTTAATGCAAAGGCAGATGATGAAATAACGATTATTGCTCAAACAGACCCGAATGATGCTACAACAAAATGCGGTGATAATTGCACTTGGACTTTATATAGTGATGGCAGACTTGAAATCAGCGGTAAAGGAGATATGTATGGTTGGTCTGCACATAACACAGAAATTGCCTTATGGGAAGGAACACATGGCTGGCAAACTGATGCCCCATGGGGGATACATAGTGCGCAAATTTCAAGCATTAAAGTTAATGAAGGCATTACAAGTATTGGTAGTGCTGCTTTTTATAATACGGCGGCGACAAGCGCTGATTTACCTGATACAATTATATCCATAAATCAAGGTGCTTTTCAATATGCTTCAAGATTAAATCAAATAAATTTACCTCAATCTTTGGAAAGTATCGGATGGGGCTCTTTTGCAGAAACAGCCGTTCAAAATTTTGTTATTCCTGAAAATGTTAAGGATTTACATTTGAATGGTCCTTTGGCAAGCCGATCTTTGGAAAATATCACAATAGATTCTGATGTTGAGTTTGTCAAAACGATTTTTAGCGGGGATAGAGGAATTTCTCCTCTCTTAAACAATATCTATTGCCTTTCAACAAACGAAAGCTGTAACAGCCTGAAAAGCGATTCTGATATTGGCGATAAAATCACCTCATATACAAAAGATTCCGGCGTTTATGTGCTTGAAAACGGAACAATGTTTGCCTCACCGAATGATATGATGAAAGGTGAGAATGCTTGCACTGACTTAGATTCTTGTAAAGCACAAGTCTTGAAAAACAAGGGTTATTGTTCAAGCGATGAATCGTGCATGGCGATGGTTGATTTAGAAAATGCAAATGCTCCGATTGAATATAAAAATAAGTCCTATGCTTCAATTGATGATTTGCTCAAAGGCAAATATATACCAAAACGTATCTACACCATTGAAGAAGCCACAAAAGTTTCCAAACCTCAAGGCAACACCTTCAAATTGCGCTATAAATAAAACAATAACCGTCATGGCTCGCTGAGCCTGAAAAGCGAAACAAAAAAGTCATGCCTCGATTCCGTCAGGAATCGTCAAGGCATCTACGAATTTTTTTTCCTAATTCGTTGACCCCTTGACCTCACTTCGTTCGGAGGGGTGACTTTTAAAAAAACCGTCATGGCTCGTCCGGCACCGGTCCGGACGTCAAGCCATCTTCGATATTGTTCTCCCCCCTTGCACAGCGCAAGGGAGTGTTTTGTTCATATGCAAACAAGCGACAGCAATGTTTCGCAAATGTTACAAAACCGATGACCGACGCATTGCTTTGAAAAGGCAATGCTAGACGGGGGGATTATAATATCATCTGATTTTCTTCTATAAACCCTCAAGGCAACACCTTCAAACTCCGCTGTAAACGAAATATCCAACCGGATTATTCCATCTCCGCTAATTCTTCCGCCTTAATTTGAATCTCAAGCCAAAGTGTTTCTTTTTGCTCTTTTTGCTCTTGAGCTGTTTTAAGATCTGAGGTAAATTCATCAAATTTTTTCGGCTCGCGCGTATAAAGATCCACATCTTCCGACAGCACCTTTTCTATCTCTTTAATCCGCAATTCTAAAGCTTCAATCTCACGAGGTAAAACTTCAAGTAATCTCTTATCTTTATAAGACAACTTATTGATATTTTTTTGTTTTTCCTGTTTTGCTTCATCTTTTACTTTAGGTTTTTGCACACCCTTATCTGACTTTTTAAGTGTGTTTTTTAGCTTCTCTAAAAGTTCGCTGTACGTGCCGACATGCTCATAAATTGTCCCGTCCCCTTTCATATATAAAAGCGATCCGGCAACCTTGTCCATAAAATCGCGATCGTGGCTCACAATCAAGATTGTTCCTTCATATTCATCTAAAACCTCCTGAAGCAAATCAAGCGTATCCATATCAAGATCATTCGTCGGCTCATCCAAAACTAAAAAATTTGATTCCTGTGCAAGCGCAAGCGCCAACATCAACCTGTTTTTCTCGCCACCCGAAAGCGTTGAAACGAGAGCTTCCGCCTGTTCGGGCTTAAAAAGAAAATCTTTCAAATAAGCCACCACATGTCGCCAATGCCCCCTCACCCAAATATGGTCTCCCGAAGGACAAAGCGTTTTCCACAAACTCTTTTTAGGGTTTAAGATCACCCTGTTTTGGTCAAAATACGCTTCGGTCAAGTTCTTTCCCATCCGGACGCTTCCGCTATCGGGTTCCAATTTTTTTGTTAAGAGCTTGATGAGTGTTGTTTTGCCAACCCCGTTCGGCCCTACGACGCCAATTCTGTTACCTCGCATCACCCGAAGCGAAAAATCCTTCACAAGTGTTCGATCTCCGAATGCTTTTGAAATATGCTTGGCTTCAATCACCATTTTTGATTTCAACTCGCCCGTTTCAATCTCAAGATTGACCGTACCGATTTGTTTGATTTGCTCGCGTCTTTCCTGTCTCAATGCCTGTAAGCGCCTCAAGCGTCCTTGATTGCGTTTTCGTCTGGCCGTCACACCTTTGTGAAGCCATTCCATTTCTTCATCAATTTTTTTGTTGAGATATTTTTGAGCAATAATTTCTTGCTCCAAAATTTGCTCCTGCCACTCATCAAAAAACTTAAAACCTTTGTTATTTGTATATAAAAGACCTCTGTCAAGCCAAAACGTTTTCTGCGACACATTATTCAAAAAAGCCTTATCATGGCTGATCACGACAACGGCACCGGCAAAATTTTTAATTAATTCTTCGAGTTTTTCAATGGTTTCAATATCCAAATGGTTGGTCGGCTCATCTAACAGCAAAATATCAGGCTCAGAAATCAGAGCTTTAGCCAAAACGGCTTTTTTAAGCTCGCCACCCGAGCAGGCTTGAGGCGCCTGCTTTTCTTTGATTTGAAACTCATTGATTAAAATATCGGCTTTATATTCCAAGCTTTCATCATATTTTTCAAGTCCTGATAACACAACATCTCGAAGTGTTTCATATTCTAAGCAGTCTGCCTCTTGAGGCATATATGATATTTTAACCCCCGGTTGCACAAAAATTTCCGCCTCATCAGCCTCTATCACAGAAGACAACACCTTCAAAAGCGTCGATTTTCCCGAACCGTTTCGCCCGACCAAACAAATTTTATCTCCCCGAACAATATTGAGCTCAAGTCCCGTAAACAGAGGCTTAACCCCAAAGGTCAGTTTGGCATTCTTAATTGTTAAAATCGGCGGTTCGGTGAACATTTATTTTTCCTGTTGCTTTTTTTCTTAAAATACATATTTTTTTTATATACGCAACATTATTTGCATCAAAAGTCATAATTTTTTAACCAAAAACATGCCAAAATGTTAAAAAAATACAGGATAAACGCATGAAAAAACATCTTTTCTTATCAACCTTTTTAACGCTTGTCTCTTTTCAGGCCAATGCTCAAAGTGCGGATTTAGCTTCTGCGATCGGTCCTGAAGAAACATCTTCTTCTCAAGCGTATGAAGAAAAAAAGTCAGACAAACAAATTGCAGATGACAGGGGCGCATTTTCGTTTTTAAATTTTTCATTCATCAAAAAACCGCTGAAACTTTTCTCAAACGAACCCGAAAAAGTTGAAGAAGAAATTATAGACGATTCCCCCGACAAACCCAAATCCGAAACACCGCTTGAACGCGCCACTCGTTTGGCAGAAGAAGGCGACGCCGAAAAGGCCTTAACCCTTGGTTATATGTATCTTTACGGGCAAGACGGAGTTGAAACGGACTATCAAAAAGCTTTCCACTTTTATCACCTTGCCGCACAAAAAGACAATATTGTTGCCTTAAACAATCTCGGGAGTCTCTATTTTAACGGTATCGGAACCGATGTGGATTATGAAAAAGCTGCGGCTCTCTTTGCTCACGCAGCCGAACTCGGAAGCGATGATGCGGCTGTCAATCTAGGCTTTATTTACTTGAGTTCAGACAATTCTGATTATTTTGAAGAAGCCCTTAATCTGTTTGAAAAAGCCGCCAAAGCCGGAAACAACACGGCAAAATTCATGCTTGGTTATGCCTATTACAAAGGTTTTATCGTTGAACAAGATTTTTATCAGGCTGTTAAGCTCATTCGCGATGCTTCCAATGCAGGCTTTGACGAAGCGGATTATATTTTTGCAAACATTTATGCCAACGGCAATGGTATTGCAAAAAACTACGGCAACGCCATCAAACACTACCGTTCGGCTGTTTCCCAAGGAAATGTTGCATCCATGATGGAACTGGCACAAATTTTAGCAGAAGGCAAAATGTTTCCGCGCAATCTTATACAGGCGCATATTTTGTTTAACATTGCTTCGGTATATGGCGCCCAAAATGCTGCCGAATATCGCGATGAACTCGAACCTGCGCTCAAAATGGAAGAACTTTTAGAAGCACAAAATGCCGCTGAAAGCTTTAAGGAAAGCCCATCAGAGCTCACGCAATACATTCGCCAAACTTTCGGCCCGAATATTCGTTTATATATTGACCGCAACTTAGAAAAATCAACAAGAAAGAGGTAAAAATTGAAAAAATCAGAAAAACACACCAAAAACAAAAAAGTCGCATTTCGCCGCACAAAAAAGATATTGAAGAAAGCCATTTCATGGGCAGGCTTGTTTTTCTTTTTTCTGGCCGCTTTTATGATTTATCGTCAGCTTTCAAAATATAATTTTGACGATTTGAAAAATGCGCTTTTAAGCATTCCCGCTAAAAATCTTGTTTATGCTTGTATTGCCTCATTGTGTGGCTATATTGCCCTCTCGTCATACGACTTTTTAGCCTTAAAATACATCAAGAAAAAGATTGCCGCTTGGCGCTGGATTTTTGCCGGTTTCATCGGTTTTTCCGTCAGCAACAACGCAGGCCACGCCATTGTTTCGGGCGGAGCTATTCGCTACCGCTTATATACTCGCTGGCGCATTAAAGCCGAAGAAATTGTCAAAATGATTACTTTTTCCGGCTTCACCTATTTAGTTGCATGCTTTTTTCTGATTATCGTCGGCTATTTTATCACCCCCGATCATGCTTTCGGCGAAGGCGCCGCATCAAAAGTTACGACTGCAGTGATTGCACTATGCTCTTTTATCGGCTTATGGCTTTATTTAACAGCCGCTTTATACTACAAAAAACCGTTCACAATTAAAGGCATCAAACTCAAAATGCCAAACATCAAAATGGCACTTGCTCAAATTATTATCGGAAGTATTGATATTTTGATGGCATCGCTCGTGCTTTATTTCACCCTCATTCACTTTGTTGACATTTCATTTAACACCTTCATCGGCGCTTTCATCATTGCGCAAATCTTGGGCGTATATAGCCAAGTTCCTGGCGGATTGGGTGTGTTTGAGCTTGTGTTTGCAAACATCATTCCGGGCGCAGAAAACCAAGCAATGCTCTACGGCGCGCTGATTGCCTACCGCATTATTTATTATCTTTTACCTTTGATTATTTCAGGCATCGCGCTTCTTTCTTACGAAGGATATTTAGGCTACCGCCAAAAAGAAATCAAAAAGCAACGCAAATTGGATTTGCTCAAACAAAAACTTGCCGAAAAAGCACACGCAATGAGCGACAAAGCGATTGCCGTCAAAGAAAAGGCTAAAGCCGTCGGCGCCAAAGCCAAAGTCATCAAAGAAAAGGTATATCCTAAAAAAGAACAATGAAAAATAAGAATCTATTATAAAAAAATGTCATCTCTCGCTTTTTTCAAAATTGCCTCATGGCAAAAAATAACCGATAAAAATGCCCCTTATAAAATATATATTGAGGGAGACGGCTTTGCTTTCAATGCACATGGATCCCCCACAACAAACCCCACACCCAAAAACACATTTTTGCGCCAAATCGCTTTTAATGACCCTTCGAAAAATGTTGTGTATTTAGCCCGTCCTTGTCAATATGTCAATGATGTCATTTGGGTAGGTTTTTCAGGCGGTGCATAAGTTGCAGGTTTGGTCTCTGTTTTAAACAAAGACATCAAAACAAAAAAACTTATCACAATATCGGGCAATTTAGATCATAAATCATGGGCGAAAACTCTTAACTTAAAGCCCTTAAATGAGTCCTTGTCACTCACCGATTATAAACAACAATTTTTAAGCTTACCGCAAATTCACTATGTCGGCACAGCAGATACAATCGTACCGTCTGAAATCACCGAAGCTTTTATCGGCTCTGCCGCTCCTGTTGTTGAGATTCAAGGTGCCACACATAACAAAGGTTTTGAAAGCATTTATCAAAAAATATATTTGCAAGACTGATTATTTATTTGTATTTTTTTCTTTACTTTTTCGAAAAAATAAGCTATCATATATCCATCGTTTGAAATCAAACGACGGTGTTCAACAAACACATTTTTCAGCATCGCTCCTTTCAAGAGGAGTTTCTGAACTAAGGACTATCGTCGCGAATAAAGAAAACTGTGCTGAAACAGTTTGTTGACTCCTCCATTTTGAGTTTTTCAAGATGGAATTTTTTTAATGCTAATGCCCTTTTGAATCCTCCCCTTGCGTTCAGAATGAACGCTTCAGAGGGGGGAGGTTTGGAGGGGGGGGGGATATAAAACAAGGAGAACTTTTATGAAGAGGATTTTGATTTTAGCATTGTTTGCTTTGTCTGTGTCCGGTCAATCAATAGCGGCACCTTCTTATGATTATGATGAAGAAAACAAAGTTTTGACAATTTCAGGCACGGGATCTGCCGGTAACGGCGGATACACTTCAGCAACTTCCGTTGTCGTTGGAGATGGTGTTACTTCCCTTGGCTCAGAAGCCTTTATGGGAACTGCGCTTGAAAGTGTCACATTTGCCGAAGGTTCTAATCTGCAGACCATAGCGCAACAAGCGTTTGCAGGCACGAACATCACAAGCATTGATATTCCGGATA
>JAFVFH010000058.1 GCA_017475525.1 Alphaproteobacteria bacterium
CAATCCGACTGAAAGTCGGCTGTCAATTCGCTTTCCACCGGCTGACGCCAGTGGTCCAAAGCATTTGATGTTATCAAAGGTTCGAATAACTCTTATTTTTCGCCCAAAAAAAATCACCCCTAAAGGGTGTTTTTTTTGGTCGGGAGTATAGGATTCGAACCTACGACATCTTGCTCCCAAAGCAAGCGCTCTACCAGGCTGAGCTAACTCCCGAAAATTCAATTTCGTTTTTTATAATAATTTTTTTCGGGTCGCAATCTGTCTACGACATCTTGTCTTGCTCGTTGCTTAAAAAAGCAACTTCGCTTCGGTCACTCGTTTTATAATTTTTCTTACAGTCGCTTCTCGCTCCTTTAGAAAAATACAAAACTTCGCCTCTTGCGGTAAAAAATGCCATTTGGGGCATTTTTTATCCTCGAGCCCAAAGCAAGCGCTTGACCCAAGCTGAGCTAACTCCCGAAAATTCAATTTCGTTTTTTATAATAATTTTTTCGGGTCGCAATCTGTCTACGACATCTTGTCTTGCTCGTTGCTTAAAAAAGCAACTTCGCTTCGGTTTTTTTATACACTCTAAATAAAAAAAAGCAAGTCTTTTTTTTATTTCACATCCTTCCACCATGCATCAAATTTTTGCGTTAAAAGATTTAAGTTCACAACTTCCCCTATTTTCGGTGTGATGATGTTCAAATTTTCTTTCTTATTTAACTCGTTTATCCTCTCAAGCGGTTCATACCACGGATGATTGCAAATCGAAAATTTCGAATTATGCACCGGCAACACTTTTTTTGCCCTCAAATCTTTTGCCGCTTTCATAAATTCTTCCGGCATTTCGTGAATATACCGCCAGTTTTTATCATATTGTCCGGCTTCCAAAAGCGCAAAATCAACCCCCTTGAATTGATCGCCGATTGTTTTATAATGTTCATCATAGCCCGAATCGCCGCCGACATAGAGTTTGAACCCGTTTACGTCCACCAAAAAAGACCCCCAAAGCGTGCGGTTTGAAAAGAGCCTTCCCGAAAAATGCCTTGCCGGCAAACAATGTATTTTACCGCCTTTTATTTTGCAACTTTCATTCCAATCAAGCTCTGTTATTTTTTCGTTCTCATAGCCCCAATATCTCAAATGCGAACCAACGCCCAACCCCGTCACAACGTGCTTAATTTTCGGCTTCAGGGCTAAAATCGTTTCATAATCCAAATGATCATAATGGTCGTGAGTAATGATTAAATAATCAATATTTGGCACATCTTCAGCCCCGTAAATTCTTGTTCCCTTAAACGGCACCACATTATACGGTATCGGTGAAGCGTTGCTCGAAAACACCGGATCAATCAAAAATCGTAAACCCCTAATTTGAAAATACGTTGACGAATGCCCAAACCAAACAAGCTTGTTTTCTTTCAAACTTTTAACATCTGTTTTAACGGTCGGAATATTTTTGATTGGTTTTGTATCCGGATGATATTTAAACCAAAAATCCCACATTGTACCGATAAAACCTTTCTCACCCGTCATTTTTTCGGTCGGCACCATGTTTTGAAACACACCGTTTTTTTGAAAAGGCGACTTTCTGATTTTTTTCAAACTGATTTCATCCGGCAGATGCCCGAATTTTGCCAAATTCACATATCCCACGCCGGCTGCCGTCATCATCACCGCACCGCCCAATAAAAACTCACGCCTTGTCATTTTTTTTCCTCAAAAAGTTTATTTTTTGAAACTTTAACTTTTAGAGCATACTCTAAGTCAAGCATTTTTTGATGGTTTTGCCATCAAAAGCCCAACCTCAAAAAGCGCATAAGTCGGAAGCGTCAACATCAGCTGGCTGATAATATCGGGCGGTGTCAAAATCCCCGATAAAATGAGTATCAAAACAAACACATACGGCCTTTTTTGCTTCATACTTTCAAAGCTGACTATTCCGGCTTTAATTAAGGCATACGTGATGAGCGGAAATTGAAACATCACCCCGAAAACAAGCGAAAGCATAAGGCTGAGTGATATGGTGTTTGAAACCCCGAGCATCGGCTTGATATAATCTCCCGTAAAGCTCAAAGAAAACCGTATCACCATCGGCAAAATCAAGAAAAGACAAAACAAAACACCCAAAACAAAAAGCACGCTTGAACTCAAAACAATTGACTTGATAAACCTTTTTTCATGCTCATAAAGTGCCGGCAAAACAAAACGCCAAACCTCATGCGCGATATACGGAAAACAAACGAGCACATCTAAAAGAAGCGCCATTTTAAGCTCAATCATAAAAACTTCCATCGGCGCAAAATAATTTAACGTGATGTTATTTTTTCCCATCATTATGTTGATAATTGCGTCCATCACAAAAGGCGCAACCCAAAACATCGGCACCAAACAAACCCCGAGCGCGCTTAAGCTTTTGATAAGCACTTGCCTCAAAGCTTCCAAATGTTCAATCAGGGTTTGTTCTTTTTCTTTTTTCATTATTTTTTAGTTTTTGCGGTTGTTTTTTTAGACACTGTTTTTTTAGCGGTTGTTTTCTTTTTCGGGGCTGTTTTTTCAGCCTCTTTTTGAGCACTTTTTTGAACTTCAGCCTTAAATTCGCTCACCTCATTTGCAACCATCTCTTTGGCTTTTTTGTATTCGGCTTCGGCTTTTCCCAAACCGCGTGCCAATTCGGGGATTTTTTTACCGCCGAACAACACCAAGACAACCACCAATATTAAAATAATTTCCATTACTGAAAGTGACATTGTATTTCTCCTTTTTTTCTAAAGTTTAGTTTGAACATCGACCGGCTCCATCGAAATTGCCTGAACCGGACAAACGGCATGACAAGCTCCGCACCCGATACATTCATCAAACCTGATTATCGGCGCCTGCCCTTCGTTTTTGATAATAATTTCTCGCGGACATTCATAAACGCACATGCCGCATTGAATACATTTTTGCTCATCAACAACCGCCGTTGCGATTTTTGTTTTTTGCTTTTCGCTTAAGCTGATTTTTTCAATCGCACCCGACGGACAAACTTTGGAACACTTGTGACATTTATATTTACAAAAATTCGCCCCATATTCCAAATGCACAAAAGGCGTTTCTTTGTTTGCTTTTTTGATGATTTTCATCGGACAGTTTTCAACACATAAATTGCAGTTCAAACACCTGTTTGCAAAATCTTTCACATTTTTTGCCCCTGCCGGCAAAATCACATTTTTAATTTTAGAGCCGATGTTTTTGCTGATTTGCGCGCCTGTTTTCGCCATTGTCCCGAAGAGCACCAATAAAGCCCCTGCCTTGATGAAGTTTCGGCGCGAAAAATCAAAAGAAGGTTCTTCTTTTTTTGTGCTGAAAACAATTGCCCCGTGCCTACAATGCGGCAAACATTTCAAACACCGCACACACGTTTCATTGTCAATTTTTTGGTTCTTAAAATCAATGCTTCCGCTCGGGCATACCTTTGTGCAAAGTCCGCACATTTTGCATTTGTCTTTTTCAATTTTGAGCTGAAAAACTGCCTTTTTTGACACAAGCCCCAACACTTGCCCGACAGGGCAGATATTCACACAAAAAAACCTTTTTTTGAACAACACCAAAACCGCTAAAAACGCCATAAATCCGATACCGAATCCGGCACCGCTCAAAAAATTTCCGAAAACACTGTAAGGGTCAAAAAGCCTCAAAAGCGCAACCGTTCCGCCAAAAAACGTGCCGAACAAAACAACCGTTAAAACATAAGCCATAAAACTGTGAGATATTTTTTTTGTTTTCATTTTTTTATAAAACGGCTTAAAAAGAAGCGTCAATATTTCCTGAAAAATCCCGAGCGGACATAAAACCGAACAATAAACACGCCCGAAAACAAATGTTAAAGCAAGAATCGACACAAACAGCAAAATACTAACAAATGCACCTGTGACTACCCCGCTTTGAAGCATCGCCACAAACTGTAAATCAAATATTTTGAGGGGATATATCTTTTTGTAAAAAGCCAAAAAAGCAAGCGCTAAAACCGCGAGCTCAACCAAGAATTTAAAAAATATCAAAATTTTATTTTTCAAACTTTTCCCTTTATATTAAAGTTTATAAGGCGGTTTATCCAGACCTTTGGGTGAATAAGTAAACACTTCGCACCCGTCCTTTGTTACGCCGAGCGAATGTTCAAACTGTGCCGACAAACTTTTATCGCGCGTTACAGCCGTCCATCCGTTTGATAAAATCAGTCCGTCTTTTTTGCCTATATTAATCATCGGCTCAATGGTGAAAAACATACCTTCTTCCATCACGGGTCCCGTACCCTTAATTCCGCAGTGCATCACATTCGGCTCGTCGTGGAAAACCTTGCCCAAACCATGCCCGCAAAACATATCAACAACACTGTAACCATAGTGATGTGCATATTCTTCAATTACCGCACCGATATCGCCGAAATGAGCCCCCGGTTTAACCACATCAATCCCGCGCATCAAACATTCGTATGTCACTTCGCACAGCCTTTTTGCTTTAATTTTCGGCTCGCCGACATAATACATCCGGCTCGTATCCCCGTGCCAACCGTCCACAATCACGGTCACATCAATGTTGGTGATATCCCCGTTTTCAAGCTTGTGTTCCTTATCCGGAATCCCATGACAAATCACATGGTTTGTTGAAATACACACCGTTTTCGGATATCCGTGATAACCCAAACACGCCGGAACAGCCTTGTGGTCGATAATAAACTTATAACATAAATCGTCCAACTCTTCGGTTGATACCCCCGGCACAACATAAGGCGTGATAAAATCCAAACACTCGGCTGCGAGTTTCCCCGCTTTTCTCATACCTTCAAAATCTTGTTTTTCATAAATTTTTATACCGTTTCTTTTTGACATCTCAATACCTGTTTTTTGTTTTTTCTTGTTCTAACACCAAGAAAAAATAATGTCAATGAAAAGAAAAAACCAAACTTTAAATTCTAATTTATAATAGCCTTTTCCTTATCATCCCTCGAGGTGCGACGCATCAAACTAAACTGTCATGCCTCGATTGCCTTTCGGGCAATCGTCAAGGGGTCAACGAATTATTGAATCCTCCCCCTCAGCGCCTTTGGCGCGAAACAGAGGGGGGAGGTTTGGAGGGGGTGGCTTTATTGAATCCTCCCCCTTGCGTTCAGAATGAACGCTTCAGAGGGGGGGGGAGGTTTGGAGAGGGTGATAATAATAGAATCACCCCTCGCCGAGGCTTAAAAAGCCGAGTGCGTCCAGGGGTCTACGAATTAGAAATAAAATTCGTAGATGCCTTGACGATTCCTAACGGAATCGAGGCATGACTGTTCATTGTCACCCCTCCGAACGAAGTGAGGTCAAGGGGTCTACG
>JAFVFH010000059.1 GCA_017475525.1 Alphaproteobacteria bacterium
ATTGTCACCCCTCGCCGAGGCTTGAAAAGCCGAGTGCGTCCAGGGGTCTACAAATTATCGAATCCTCCCCCAGAAAAGGGAAGGTTTGAAGAGGGTGTCTTTATCGAATCCTCCCCTTCAGCGCCTTTGGCGCGAAACCGAGGGGGGAGGTTTGGAGGGGGTGACAACAAAAGAGCCTTTTTTCCTGTCATCCCTTGCGCTGTGCGGCGCATCAGCGCATCAAGGGATCTCAAAGCCGGCGTCGCGCCTACGGCGCACATACGCCGCTTCCATCTAAAAAACATTTAAAAGTCACCCCTCGCCGAGGCTGAAAGCCGAGCGCGTCCAGGGGTCTACGGATTATTTTTTTTATTTATACCGTAGTCTAAACTTATTTCCCGTCGGCTTTGAAACCTTAGAGGCTTCTTCAACAGTATATATTCTCTTGTTTCGGCGCTTGGGGTTGACTTCTGTATCAACCGAGACTTGAGCATTTTCCTGACTATTATTTCCCGCTGTTTCCTGCCCTTCACCTTGAGCCGTATTATCATTTGTTTCTTGAGAATTTCCGGTTGTATCGATGTTTTGCGTTTGGTTTGAATCATCATCACTTGTCGCATTATCATTATTATCCGAAGGCGGTGAAATAGGTTCGGGAGCTGCGATAAGTGTCACCTCAGACGGCGTATACCACGAAGGAATCGCAAGACGATTACTTGAAACCTCGACACCGGTACCTAAAAAAAGATTATTTCTCATTTCGGTCCACTCATAACCTGCTTCATAAGCTAAATTTCTAATCGTAGATATAATCTCATCGAAGTCTTGTCTGACATTCGCTTCGTATGTAACAGAACCATAATCTCCATAGAAAAGCACTATTCCAGATCTATTTGTTCTATCTATTGTATAACTCCCCACCGATACTGCCTGAGGCTCTGAGGCGTATCCTATATCGTCACTGGCATCATAAATATAAAGCACATTCGGGTCTAATCCAAATGTTCCGCCGATTGTTATTTTAGGCGGATTATCCGTGCTCCCATCCCAATGATACCAATCTTCGACCTCTTGCGTCGGCGCTGTCCACTCGCTCTGACCGACAATAAAATACATATTGCCTACTTGATATTCCGTTGCGTGCGCATTACTCAAAAAAAGCGATAAGGCTGTTGTGATAAATATTTTTTTATTCATAATTTTTCTCCTAATTTAATGTTAAACAAAAAACCATTTTGAATAACTCAAAACGGAGGAGCTAGATGAACTGTAATCGCACAGCCAGTTTTATTCGCGGCAAAAATACCCTTATCTCAACAACTCCTCTCTTACTTGAAGGAGCATATGCGATTATACGTGTCATCTAAACACCATAACCATTTTGATTATGCTTTTATTATCTCATGAAACAAAACAAATGTAAAGTTCTTTTTTTTACCTTGACAACAAGCTCAAAAAAGAACTAAATTAGAACATATTTATTTCATGAAAGGTTTTTTCAATGCTCACCGAAAAACAACATAAGCTTTTAATGTTTATCAATAAAACCCTCAAAGAAACGGGGTGTTCGCCTTCGTTTGATGAGATGAAAAATGCCGTCGGCCTCAAATCGAAGTCAGGCGTTCACGCACTCATCAGTTCTTTACAAGAACGCGGTTTTATCAAAAAATTGCCCCATAAAGCCCGTGCTCTGGAAGTTTTGAAGTTGCCGAAATCCAAACCGCTTTCTGTTTTACAGGAAGAAAAAAAGCGTGAAATAGCACTTCAAAACGCGGCCGCTCAAATTCCGTTATACGGCAAAATCGCCGCCGGCACACCGATCTCTGCGATTGCAAATGAAACGGAGGTTATTTCCGTGCCGTTTGAGATGGTCGCCAAAGGTCGCTATTATGCCTTAAACATTGAGGGCAATTCGATGGTTGAGGCCGGTATTTTAGACGGCGATATTGCCATCATCAAACAAACCGACACAGCAGACAACGGCGCCATCGTCGTTGCGCTTGTTGACAATGAAGAAGCGACCTTAAAAGTCCTGCAAAAAAAGGGCGATGAAATTTGGCTTGTGCCGTGCAATAAAGAATATGAAATCCGCAAGTTTCAAGCGAGCCGTGTGAAAATTCAAGGCATCTTGAGCTCAATTATCCGCAATTATCACTAAAAAGAGGTTTCCATGATAAACGTTACCATTTTCTCTCAAAACAGTGCTTTTAAGGAAGATTTATCTTCGCAAATTTCTTCTGCGATTGAAGACTACACCTGTGACGAAAGCTTAAAGCCCGATATTGTGGTTTTAGACGAAGACCTCTCCCTTCTTGATGACTTGCAACAAAAATTTGAACGCACGCCTGTTTTTGTGCTTTTAAGAAAAGGCGATAAAAAAATTGAAGAAACCCCTTTTCTCAAATGTCTGCAAAAACCTTTTTCTTTAGCGGTTTTCTTAAATCTGATGCAATCGGTTCTCAATTTTGTTCTTGCTTCCAGCGCAGCTGTTTTGCACTTTAACGGGTATGCGCTTGCACCGCTCGAAAAGGAGCTGAAAAACCTCAAGACAGGCGAAAGCATCAAACTCACCGAGCGCGAAGTCTCAATGATTTTGTATCTTCATAAAATGAAAGGGAAACCGATTTCGAAAACCGAGTTTTTGCAAGAAGTTTGGGGCTACAACCCCGATGCTTCCACCCATACGATTGAAACACATATTTATCGTCTGCGCCAAAAGGTCGAAAAAGATGAAAATTGGCCTGAACTGATTTCAACCGAAAACGGCGGATATAAACTCAATTTTTAAGCCTATATTAAGCAATATCTTTTATATTTTCCAAAAAAGGAAAGAAATATGCGTTTAATTGAAAATAATGAAGCTCTGCTTGAGCTGTGCAATGAGCTGGAAAATCAAAAATTTATCACACTCGACACGGAGTTTGTGCGTGAAAAAACATATTATCCGAAATTATGCTTAATCCAAATCGGGTTTAAGGATGGCGCAGCCATTATTGATCCGCTTGCGCCAAATCTTCACTTGAAGCCTTTTTTCAAAATCCTTTTAAATGAAAACATTTTAAAAGTCGTCCATTCCGGTCGTCAGGATATTGAAATTTTTTATGAATTGACGGGCAAAATGCCCCATCCGATTTTTGACACTCAAATTGCCGCTTCCGTTTGCGGGTTTGGCAGATGTGTCAGTTATGGTTCGCTTGTACAGGACATCACAAAAATCGAACTGGACAAATCAAGCCGTTTGACTGATTGGAGCCTCCGTCCGCTTGACAAGAAACAGCTTGAATATGCTCTTCGTGACGTTACTTTTCTCATTCCGTGTTATGAATATTTGAGTAGGCACCTCAAAGAGCACAACCGCGAAAGCTGGATTAAGGAAGAAACGGACGCCCTCACTGACGAACGTTGCTATCAAATTGATCCGGACAGCATTTGGCAAAAAATCAAACATTCCGCACACAGCACACATTTTCTATCTGCCTTAAAAGAATTAGCGGCTTGGCGTGAGCGCCGTGCAATGAAATATGATGTGCCGAGGCGTAGCATTATCAAAGATGAGATTTTGGTTGCAATTGCCTCTTCAAATCCCAAGACACAAGAGGAGCTTAAACAAGTCCGCAATATCAGACCGGACGTTGCAAACGGCAAAATGGCTGCTGAAATTTTAGAGGCTTTGGAAAAAGCGCGCCACCTGCCGATGACAAGCGAGCTCAAAAAAATTGACCGTGAGCATAAAGTCCATATTCCCTCCGGCGCGGCCGCTTTAACCGAGCTTTTGAAACTTGTTTTGAAAATCAAATGCGAACAAGAAGGCGTGATTGAATCTGTTGTTGCCGATGATCAGGAACTTCGCGACATTGCCTGTGGCAATGATGCAGGCAACCCTGCGCTTCAAGGCTGGCGCTATGAATTGTTCGGCAAAGATGCTTTAGCTTTCAGAAAAGGTCTGGCCTCTCTTTCTTACGACACAATCAAAAAGAAAATTGTCGTCAACATCAAAGAAAAAGAAAAGAAAAAAGAGGCATAAAGACCTCTTTTTTTTATGGCTTAATCATAATCCGTTCCACGCTCTTAGCGAGTCCTGTATAATCGTCCGTTTCAACCATCACGGCACACAATGTTCCTTCTCCTTTTGAGGGAATTAATCGTTCGGAGGGAAATTTTTTTAAGAGTCTGGCAATCGGCGTTTCTTCCTCAAACCCGAGTACTGAATCATAATTTCCGCACATTCCGACATCGGTCAAATAAGCCGTTCCTTTCTTTAAAATACATTCATCTGCCGTCGGCACATGCGTATGCGTACCGAAAACAGCCGAAACCCTGCCGTCAAAATAGTGTGCAAAAGAAACCTTTTCAGATGTGGCCTCTGCATGAATATCGATTAAAATGGCATTTACATTTTTCCCCATATGATAGTTTTTCAAGATATTTTCAAGTGCTTTGACAGGACAATCCAAAGCTTCCATAAAAACACGCCCCATCACTTGCGCCACCAAAAGTTTTTTACCATTTAACAGTTCCACCAGCATTTCACCGCGCCCAACAGTCCCTTCAGGATAATTTAAGGGACGAATAATGCGCTTATCGGCATCTAAAAAGGGGATAATTTCTCTTTGATCAAAAACGTGATTTCCGGTTGTCAGACCATCAACACCGGCCTCAAAAAAATCGCGACAAATTGAAGGCGTCAATCCGAAACCGTGCGCCGCGTTTTCAGCGTTCACAATCACCGCATCCGGCTTATACTTTTCCTTTAATGCCGGCATATTCTTAAAAACGGCCTCGCGCCCCGGACGACCTACCACATCACCACAATATATAATTTTCATTTTTCATCACTCTTTTTTTTCGGATTCCTACCAAATTTTTATGATTTTTGCCTATCACATCCGCTTTTTCTTGTCAAGGGGTCTTAAGAATTATCGAATTCTCCCCCTTGCGTTCAGAATGAACGCTTCAGAGGGGGGAGGTATGGTGGGGGTGACAACAAAAAAGCCTTTTTTCCTGTCATCCCTTGCGCTGTGCGGCGCATCAGCGCATCAAGGGATCTCAAAGCAGGCGTCAGCCTGTCCCGAAAATTTCCCCCCTATCCCTTATTTATGTTTGAAAAAAAAGAGCCCTGATAACTCAAGGCTCTTTTTCTGTTTTTTGAAGTAATTACCTTTGCACTTGCAATTTTTGTTGAGCACTGATGTAAGCCTCAGCTTGCTCATTAGTAATTACCTTCTCGCCTTCAACATTGTTGAGCAAATCGCCTTCGTGTTGTCCTTGGATAACACGTCCCCACAATTGACCTCTCAGCTTAGGCGCTTTGATTGTGTCTGTTGAAGTGTATCGAAGTTCTCCTTGCGGACCTGCCGGCACTTTTTCAATTGTTGCTTTTGTAGGCACTTCCGCCGGCGTATTTTCAACCGGCTGATGAGCTCTGGGTCTTGAAGAAAGCATTGTGTTTGATTTACAACCGCTTTCCTCAATCGAATCTGCTCTTGCGTCACCATGGCTCTTGCTCAAAATTTCATGTCTTTTTTCAAGCAAACCCATTGTTTCTTTATTCAAGCCGCTTTGGTCATGGCACTCATAAGCTCTTCTTAAAGCTTCCATAGCTTCTCCATTTTCGTTATAAGCTCTGTTATAATCCACAATGATTGAAACTTTCCTTAACTGATCTTGGCTCATATCCGGAAACATTTCGTGAATTTTAGCAACGGAGCCCATCACTTGCGGTTTGTCGTATGTTTCCATTGCAATGGCAACCACAGCTTGCATTTTTTCACTGTCCATACCCTCAATGTTCAGTTCCTTGAGCTGACTAACCAAGAAGTTTTCACCATGCGGTCTAGCCATTTCAGGAATTCTGTCCTTTGCAATCATTTCTTTAGCATAGGCAATAATTCCTTCATCTTCAATCTTGACCTTACCTGCCGGTGTCTTGTAATAAAAACCGACTTGCTCCTTGCCATACATATCTTCAAACGTCGTTTTTTCACTACCTAAGATATCAACATGTCTGCGTCCGTTACGCATCAATTCGATGTAATCGTAGAACGCTTCCATTTTTGTTCTTCCTTCTGGCAGATGTGACATAAATTGCTCATCCATGTTTGCCCAAACTTTATCAAGTCCGTTTGCATCAATGTCGCTGATTAATCCGTTATTAATTCGGCTCATAGCCAAATCCCAACGCCATTTTTCAAGATTTCCGGCTATGCTTGCATTATATTTTACAGGGAAATGTTCAAGCGGAACGCTTGTTGAAACGGGTTGAGGTGTTTCTTCAATAACGCGTGACGGATCCAAAACACCATAACCTTCCGGTCTTGATGTTGCTGTCGACGTATATTTGTCATAATCCATAAGCTCCGGCACTTCACCTTTATAATCAAATGAACCTGTCGAATGTGCGCTATGCGAAACAGCGGCCTCTTTACCGTGTCCCAAAAGTTCCGAACCGAAACCCGAAAGCGCCACGCTTGCACCACCGATCAAAAGTGCGATACCGCCGTTGAATGCCTTTTGCTGTGCACGGAAGCGATTTGTCGGATCATGCGGATTTGAAACATAAGTCACACCGGCGTCTGTCAACATCGCAGCGGCAGGCGCACCGGCACGTATGGCAACCGCACCTGTTTTGGCTGTTTTGAGAACTTTTTCACCGGCTTCGGCAGCATCAGCTGCGGCCTTTGCAGCTTCCAAGCCTTCCTTACCGGCTTTAGCCGCAATATACATTGCTTGCAATTTATCTAAAGCCAAACCGAGCGCCGCACCGCCGATCAAGCCGATTCCCGCGTTGACAATGCTTTGCACTTGGAAGTCGCTTAATTTTTTGCCATCTTGCTTCACATGCAAGTTGTCAAACGCCTGTTTCCAAGCGGCTTTGCCTTTCAGCGGTTCTTTTCCGGCTTCTTTGGCCAGTCTTTTCATCTTGCGTTTTTCGGCAACAATCGGCAACACATAAGATTGAGCGGCATAAAGAACCCCAAAGCCCATTGCAATCGGGAACATCGTCGTTCCTGCCGCAAACGCACTGCCAATCGCAGCTGAAAAACCAAGAGATGTTGCAATTGTCGTGCCGTAACGCCAAATTTCATCAGACGCTTTGTCTTTGATGACGCGAGCAACCGCTTTAATTTTGCGATATCTGTTCGGTGCAAGCTCTCTTGCTTTTCTCTCCATATCATCTTTTCTTTTTGACACACGCTCTGCAACGGCATTCATTTTTTTACCGTTATCACCTTCAAATTCTTTAGCTCTTTCACGCATTTGTGTTGAAAGCGCCTGCAATCTGTCAGCCTCATCAGCCGTTGCAATCAAAAGCGGGTCAGCATCAACTTTAATTGTCTCATTTGTTTTCAAAGCGTCAGCCAATTTTTGGCGGAATTTTTGAGCTTGTTCTCTCATCCATGACGAGTGCTCTTTTGTGCCAACCTCAAGCTCTTTGCCTTGAGGTTGTCTGACATCGGAAGCCATTGAAACCTGCAACAATTTGCTCATAAATCCGTCATCTGTCATGCCGTTATGAATAACTTTTTTGTCTTCGGGTTTAGCATCATGAAAATTTTGGCTCGGGAGCAATTCTTCTTCAGTTTCTTTTTTAGCCACATCAAACAACAAGTCCAAGTAGTCCGTCACTTTTTGCTTGTCTTCGACCAAAACTTTTTCGCCCGTTTTTTCATCTGTTTCCCAAATTTCGACACGATCCATAACCGCATTCATATATTTCTTTTGCGGACCTCTTTTGTTCGGATAGTAGCTGTTTGAGAGAAGTTGTAAATCTTTTTGGTTGTCATAAATCACATCAACATTTTCTTCAAGCAAACGATATTGCTGAGCAAAAAGCTTTTCTCTTTTTTCAACTTCTTTCAAAACCGGATTATGCGGATCATGTGCAAGCACCCATTCTTTTGCTTCAACATATAGAGGATGAGCAAAATCACCTTGCAAGATTCTGATTGCATAATCTAAATTCATTTCTGTCTCTTTTTCTGCCATTTTTCTTTTCTCCAAAAAGCAATTTTTCACAAATTTGTTTGCAATATACACCATTTTTTAGATAAAATCAAGAACTTTTTTTGACAAAATTCAACTTTTACCAAAAAAATTGGTCTAAAAGAATAATTGAAGATGATAAGTTTTCATCTTGCTTTTTTTTAATTATAAACTATAAACGCATTTAAATCCAGCTTTTTTATTTAGAGGACTCCAAACAATGAAAGTTGACATATTTAACTTTGATTTAGACAAAGACCTGATTGCGAAAACGCCTGCCAATCCGCGCGATTCGTCACGCCTTTTAGACTTATCGGACGGCCAAAACATCATCGACAGACATTTTTATGACCTGCCTGATATTTTACATTCGGGCGATGTTCTTGTTTTTAACGACACAAAGGTTATTCCTGCGCGCTTATACGGCAAGCGTGGTGATGCATTGGTTGAGCTCACGCTTTATCACCCCTTAAACGGTCTGTCGTGGTGGAGCTTCATCAAAAATTCGAAACGCCTCAAAAAAGACGATGTTATTACCTTCTACACATCAGAAATATCAGCCTCCGAATCGACATTTCAAGCCAAAGTTTTGGAAAAAGATCACGAAGATGGCGTTTTGATTGAATTTTTATGCGATGTCGATTCGCTTTCTTCAATGCTCCAAACATACGGTGCCATGCCTTTGCCACCTTATATCAAACGCGACAAGCCTTTGAAAGGCCTTTGGAATCCGTATAATGACAAAGAAGACTACCAAACCGTTTATGCCAAATATGAAGGCGCGGTTGCTGCGCCGACGGCAGGTCTCCATTTCACGCAAAATGTTTTAGACAGGCTCTCTCAAAAAGGTATTGAAAAAATCTTTTTAACGCTCCACGTCGGCGCCGGAACATTTTTACCCGTCAAAACCGACGACACGAAAGACCATAAAATGCACGCTGAGTTCGGCATCATCTCAGAAGAGGCCTCTCAAGCCGTCAACAAAGCGAAAAAAGAAGGTCGCCGAATCATTGCGGTCGGCACAACATCTGTGCGCTTGCTTGAAAGCGCAGCGGATGACAACGGTGTTTTGCACCCTTTCTGCGGTGAAACAAACATTTTTATCACCCCCGGCTATCGCTTTAAGATGATTGATGCCGTGATTACAAACTTTCACCTGCCGAAATCTACCCTTTTTATGCTCATTTGCGCCATTGCCGGCACCGAAAAGATGAAACAGGCTTATGCACACGCCATTAATGAAAAATATCGTTTTTATTCTTATGGGGACAGCTCTATTTTAAAATGCGTCAATAAAATTTAAACCTTTGCTTTGTATCATCAGAGCTGAAAATTTATCAAACATGGGGCTTTAAGCTTTGCGCATCATCTTAAAATTACTTTCTTCCGTTAAGACTTCTTATATGCCGGCATTCATCACGCTTGTTGCCGTCTTATGTGCCGTGTTTTTTAAGGATACCGAGCTTGATCCGTTGCCTGTTGCCAACATTTGTTTTTTTGCGCTTGCCTGCCTGAACTTTTTGTTTCTGTCTTTGATTACTGATATGAGGAGCGTTTTCTTTTCTCTTCTTATATTTTGCATATACATCTGTGGCAGACGGCTTTTGACAAACGACTCTTATATGCTTGAAACGAGCGGCATATACACTTGGCTCATGCTATGCGGTGCACTCAATCTTTTTGCTTTTTTTCATATTTCTTCAAAATCCAAATACGCTTTTTTGATTTTGATTGCTTTTCTTTTTGAGGGGGCGTTTCTCGAAAACCTTTATCTTTCGGGTTTTTCTTCTCTGCCTATGGGTTTTTCAAATCTTTCCTTTGTTCTTTTCGGGCTCGTTTTTATGTATTTACTTTCATCCGTCAGCATTGAACCGTCTATTAAAAGCAATGCTTTTTTCTTTGCGAGCTTGCTTGTTTTTTTGGCACTTTTAAATATTGAAGATACATATTTGTTTGTGTTTTCTTTACTCGGTGCAATGTTGATAACGCTCCTTTCAAATGTTTTTTCCGCACTTTATACCTATTTTCGCGATCCCGTAACCGGCCTTTATTCGCTCAATTCTTTTCAGCGTCACGAACTTAAATTTTTCCCGCCGAAATATACGGTTGCCTTCTTTTATATTGACAACTATCAAAAGCTCCTCAATGTCTTTAAGCAAAAACAAACCGATTTGCTTGTTAAAATGGTCATAAAGCGTGCTCTTTCGCTTGACTTAACTCCTTATATTTATCGATTAAGAGCCGATCAGTTTTGCCTTATTTTTTTCGATACTGACGTCAAACAAACCTACGAATTGATTGAAAATATGCGCCGTCTCATCGCCGGCACGGAATTTGTGTTGCTCAATAAAAAAGCCTTAAAGCTGACCATCACGCCGGCTGTTTCCGAAAAGCGCCGAAGCGACGCCGATGCTTTTGCCGTTTTGTCGCGTATGTATGAAAACTTCCGCCAAAGATACACCTTCACACAAAACATGACCTTCTGCGAAGAAATAGAAAAAAACAAAAAAGTGAACAAAGCATCATTTCGCCGCTGACTTTTGCCTTGTGGCATAAATCATCAGCCAAACCCCCACAATCAAAAGCGGCACAGACAGCATTTGCCCCATTGTCACCGCTGCGAACAAATATCCGATCTGAACATCGGGCATTCGAAACATTTCAACAAATATACGCGCCAAGGCATAAAAACTCAAAAATACACCTGAAACAAATCCCTTTTTAGAACGCACCCATTCAAAACGCCATAAAATTTGAAGCAGACAAAAGAGCACAACCCCCTCAAGCATCGCCTCATAAAGTTGCGAAGGATGACGCGGAATATATCCGCCGCTCGGAAACCTCACTGCCCACGGCAGATTCGCCGGTTTGCCCCAAAGCTCATCGTTGATAAAATTGGCACATCTGCCCAAAAAGAGCCCGATAGGCGTATAGAGCGCAGCCATATCCGAAAGCCCCAAGAAAGGGTATCCCATTTTTTTTGCGCTGTAAAAAAGCGCCACGATAACACCGAAAAGCCCGCCGTGAAACGACATTCCGCCATGCCATAAAGCAAAAATTTCAAACGGGTGCGCCAAAAACATCTCAAGATTATAGAACAACACATAAAAAATGCGTCCGCCCAAAATAATTCCGAGCGTGATGTTAAACATCATGTCGTCCAGTTGCTTGCGCGAAATCGGAAGGGCATATTTTTTGATATTTCGACCGATTAAAATCCATGCGGCAACAATCCCTGCCAAATAGGCAAGCGAATACCATCTTAATTCAAACATACCGAAATCGAACAACACCGGCGATATATCTGGATATGCAAAACCACTCATTTTTTTACTTTCCTTTTTTGTTGAATATTTAAAAGTATCTTAATCTCACAAATAATATCCACATTAAAAATAAAACGATTACCCACAAAAATTTTAATTACTTGATTTTTTGATAAAAAATTTTTTTACCCTATTTTTTTGTTGCACAACTTTATCAAGAGTATTGTATCCGCCTTTTTGCGTTTATATGCTTTGACTTGTGATTTAACAAAAGGCGTTTTTTATGTTTTGGAGTCCGGCAACACTCATCTCATCAAATCCGATTGACACCGTTGAAACAATCTTCGGTCAAAAGTCGTTCGAATTTGAGCGCCGAAACATCAATGAAATTGTGATTGAAGTCCAAGGCAAGTGGAAAAATATGCTTCTCTTTTTTGCTTGGGAAGCACACTTAAAATGTCTTCATTTGTCCTGCTTTATGGATATTGAAAATAAAATTTGTGATAACATGCGCATTTTCGAACTTTTGGCTCTTATTAATGAAGACTTATGGCTCGGACATTTTTCTTATTGGACCGAGCGTCAAACGCCTGTTTTCAAACATTCCATTATTGTCAATCCCGAAGATTCGCACTTTGAAGAAAAACTTGCTCAGATTATTGATATTGCCGTTTCCGAGTGTGAACAAATGTATCCTGTTTTTCAAGCCGTCATCAGCCAAAACATCCCGCCGAAGCAGGTTCTTCTTTCGCTTGAGGGCAACATTATCCAATAAATTTTTTAAGCCGCTGTTTTGAATTGGGCATTATAAAGGGTTTTATATGCGCCGTTTTCAATTTTGAGCAATTCTTCATGCGTGCCGACTTCCACCATCTGCCCGTCGTTCATCACAATGATTTTTTCGGCGTTTTTAATGGTTGATAATCTGTGGGCAATCACAAAAACCGTCCTGTCTTTCATTAGGTTTTCGAGAGCCTTTTGCACAACCGCCTCCGATTTATTGTCAAGTGCGGAAGTCGCCTCATCCAAAATCACAATCGGCGCGTCTTTGATAAGCGCACGCGCAATCGCAAGACGCTGTCTTTGACCACCCGAAAGCAAAGTACCGCGCTCACCGATGCGTGTGTTCAAACCATCTTTCAAACCGGCCACAAACTCATCCAAATAAACAAGCTTCAACACACGCTCGATTTGCTCATCTGACGCATCCGGTTTTCCTGATATAATATTTTCCTTAATTGTGCCCGAAAACAAAAAGTTATCTTGAAACACTTCAGCCATATTCTCTCTTAAGGAATAGAGCGTATAGTCCCTGATATCGTGCCCGTCAATCAAAATTGCCCCTTCGGTTACATCATAAAAGCGCGGCAGCAAGTTCACAAGAGTTGTTTTTCCACCGCCTGAATTGCCGACAATGGCGATATTTGAACCGGCTTTGACCTTCAAACTCACATTTTTTAAAACCGGCACACCTTTGTTGTATTCAAAACACACATTTTGAAACTCGATTTCATCTTTCACACCGTCAAGCACAATTGCGTTTTCTTTGTCTTTCACATTCGGTGTCACATTAATCAGCTCGACCAAACGTTCTATCGCTAAAAAAGAAACCTGAACATTGTTAAAGCTCTTTCCGATACTTTTTATCGGGGTATAGAGCATAATAAGCGCCGTAATAAACGAAACAAAATTGCCGGCAGATATTTTTCCGCTCACAATCAGGGAACTGCCATACCACACCACAGCACCGATACCTGCCGAAACAACAACATGCATCAAAGGTGTAATCCACGCAGTTTTCTGCACCATTTTAATGTTGAGCTTAAATATTGCTTTTAAGGTTTCGTCAAAGCGCTCATACATGCGCTTTTGCAAATTATAACCGGCAATTGTTTTGTTACCGCTGTATACCTCATTATAGTTTGTCAAATTTTTTGCACCTTCTTCAACGCTCTTCTGCACCGTCTTTTTAATGCGTTTTTTCACCGTCGACAGTGGCAAAAATGCAAAAAACATCACAAAAATAGCAATGAGCGCCAATTGCCAAGAATTATAAATCAACACACAAACCAGTGAAAATGAAGAGAAAAACCTTGAAATAAACACTCTCAAATTGTCCAAAAGCCCTGAACAAGCCACATCACAATCACCCGAAAATCGTTGCAATACCACGCCGGAATTATTCAAATCGAAGAAAGATGTTTCCATTTTCATCAGCTTTTTGAACATATGTCGCTTTAAATCTTGATTGATTTTGCTTCCGACCCAAGAATTTAAATATGTCGCAATATAGGTCAAAGCGCCTTGTAAAGATGTGAAAGCCACAATCAAAAACGGAATATAGTCCGGCGAGTTTTCGGTTTTTTCAACCAAAACAATATCCATATACGGCTTTAAGGAAAGTGCAATCACCGAATCGAGCGCCCCGATCGGCACACTCACAAGCACAGCCAAAATCGCTCTGAAAAGATACGGCTTCACAAACGGCCACATCATTTGGTAGTGTTCATGAAATTTCATTTTAAGCTCGACTTGTTCTTTTGTAGACAATGCATCATCCTTTTTTTATCAAATCACGTGTAAAACTTTGAGCACATAATAAACGACAACGAGTTGAATGGCAAGCACAAACACAAAAGAGAGCTGAAAACTCTTTTTCTTTGTTTTGTGATGAAACAACTTCTGCGCCACAAAAGCCCCCGGTGATCCACCTAAAAGCTCAAGCAAATGGAGCTGTATTTCAGGCACACGCCAAGCCTTTGTTTTGGCAGCTCTTTTATCTGCCCCATAAGCCGCCATTGTCATCAGGTTGATAAAAATCAAATGAAGCGGCAAAAACATCAAAAAACTTTGCTTTGAAAACGGCGCATAGCGAAAGCCCTTAAGCTCAAGCACATAAGCGGCTCCCATCATCAATGCAAAATACATCAGAAAAAACGCATTTTTTTGCAAAGGCCTTAACAAAAACATCATTGCAATTAAAATAAGCGCAAAACTAAGTAGCATACTTTATTCCTTTTTTTATTTTTAAATATGCTTACCTTGTTTTTAAGACAAATGCAAATAAAAACTTATTTCTCTTTTTTACAATACTTCTTATAACATTTCTTTAACTAACAATCCCTCATGCTGCGCTTTCGCGCCACCCTTTTAGTGTCACCCCTCATAGTGCGCTTTCGCGTCACCTCGTCATATAAAAGAGTCACCCCTCCGAACGAAGTGAGGTCAAGGGGTCAACGAATTATTGAATCCTCCCCCTTGAGGGGGGAGGTTTGGAGAGGGTGATAATAATAAAGTCACCCCTCCGAACGAAGTGAGGTCAAGGGGTC
>JAFVFH010000060.1 GCA_017475525.1 Alphaproteobacteria bacterium
ACCACTGGCGTCAGCCAGTGGAAAGCGAATTCCAAGCCGACTTTCAGTCGGATTGGCAAGCGCAGCTTGGAGGGAACGGAGATACCTCCTGCGTTAGCCGGATGGTTCTTCATTTTGTGTTTCAGTCCGATTGGCGCAGCCTCGGCAGATGTTATCAGTTGCACAAACGGCTTAAGAGAAGATGGTGTGACAGCTTGTGATAAGTGCGGGGATTATTGCGATTGGGCATTTGATGAACAAAGTAAAAAATTAAGCGTATCAGGCAGTGGTGATATGTATGATTTTTATATGATTTTGGACCCCGGACCATGGAAATGGTACAACACAGCTCCGTGGAAGGATTTTGCAGGTGACATCACATCTTTGGATGTGAAAGGCTTATCTTATATCGGAAGAGGGGCATTCGGAGGTACTTTAAATAACCTGACTTCAGTCAGTTTTGATGATAAGCTCGAAATAATAGGTTACCAAGCTTTTGATGGGGCAAATCTTTCAAATTTAAAACTTCCGGATTCCTTAAAAAGGATTGACTCTTGGGCTTTTTCCGGCAATCTTAATCTGGCATCCGTTGAAATACCTGATTCTTTGGAATATATAGGTGGGGGAGCATTCTGGGACAGTAATGTTTCTTCTCTTACATTGCCAAACGGAGCGGATATTTCAATCGAGTATCCTTTTGGATTTAGGCACCTTTCTGATATGCAAATTATTTGTCGCGGTAGTGAGGAAAATTGTAACAACTTGAAAGAAAAATTGGCACATTATTGCACAAATACGAACGGAGTTGATTGTAATGATGAAACTTATCAAGTTGACTTATCAGGCAAATTCAGTTTAGCCAATAAGAATAATTGCAACAGTGCGACTTATTATTGGGACGGATTGAGTTGTAAAAAAGAAGGTATAAACGGTGAGAGAACTTGCGTCAGCGGGTTTAGAAAAAATGATGTATATTGCGCACGCGTCATTTATACCCTTGAAGAAGCGGCAAAGCTTTCAAAGAAAACAGGCAATACATTTCGGATTAAGTATAAATAGGAATATTTCAGATTCTTGGTTTGCAGCCGCAATAATCTTGGCTGTATAGTTCAAGCTCTTTGATAAGCGCCATGCGCAATTCTTGCATGCCACCTTTTCGGCCTTCAATATGAACATAAGGGCAGCCTGTTTTTTGAGAGGCAATTAAAGCCGCCTCATTGACTTGGTTTAAGTTTTTATAGCGAGAAACGCCCAAAACAGAAGCAACAGCCGTATAGCCGTTTTTAATTGCATATTCCATCGCACGTTTTAAGCGCATTTCAAAGCAAACAGAGCAACGTTTGCCGCGTTCAGGTTCATCTTTCAAGCCTTTGGTTAAAGCACACCAACGCTCATTGTCATATTCAAGCTCAATAAACGGCACACCGTATATGTCGCACACGCGCTTGTTTTCATCACGGCGTTTTTCATATTCTTGCATCGGTCTGATGTTTGGGTTATAAAACACGACGGCAAAATCCTTTTTTTCTTCTGCCATTGTTTTGATGACGGCACAAGAGCAGGGACCACAACAAGAAAGGAGTAATATTTTTTCTTTATTTTGAGGCATGGATTTTGACTTTCAAATATTTGCCTGTATAGCTTTCCTTGACCTTAACGATTTGTTCGGGCGTACCTTGGGCAACAATCGAACCGCCGCCGTCGCCGCCTTCAGGACCTAAATCGATGATATAATCAGCCGTTTTAATCACATCCAGATTATGCTCAATCACAACAACCGTATTGCCCTGTTCGACAAAGCGGTGAAGGACTTTTAAGAGTTTGTTGATGTCTTCAAAATGAAGCCCTGTTGTCGGCTCGTCTAAAATATAAAGTGTTTGGCCCGTTGCCTTTTTTGCAAGCTCTTTAGAGAGCTTGATACGTTGTGCTTCGCCGCCTGATAAGGTTGTTGCCGGCTGACCGAGTTTGATATAGCCTAAGCCGACTTCCTGCAAAAGCTTTAAGCGGTTTTTAATTGAGGGGATATTTTCAAAGAAAACAAAGGCCTCATCAACCGTCATATCCAAAACATCGGCAATTGATTTGCCCTTAAACTTCACTTCCAATGTTTCGCGGTTAAAACGTTTTCCTTTACATTCATCGCACTCAACATAAACATCGGGTAAAAAGTGCATTTCGATTTTTTTAACACCGTCGCCTTCACAAGCTTCACATCTGCCGCCTTTCACATTAAACGAAAATCGACCTGCCGTGTAGCCTCTGGCTTTAGATTGGGGAAGGGCGGCAAACCAATCTCTGATATAGGTAAATAAGCCCGTGTATGTCGCAGGGTTTGAGCGCGGCGTGCGCCCGATGGGCGATTGGTCGATATCAATGATTTTATCGATATTTTCGACACCTTTAATCGAAGTATATTTTCCGGCGGGTTTTCTTGAGCCGTTCAAAACTTTGTTAAGGGCAGGGAAGAGCGTTTCCAAAACAAGCGATGATTTGCCGCTTCCAGAAACCCCCGTAATACAAGTCAATGTGCCAAGCGGGAGCTTGAAGTTGATGCCTTTTAAGTTGTGCGTTTTGACATTTTTGAGCTCTAAAAACTTGCCGTTGCCTTTTCGGCGCGTTGTTGGCACGGGAATTGACTTTTCGCCGTTTAAGTAAGCTGCCGTTAAACTGCGTTTGCTTTTTAAAACCTCATCAACCGTGCCTGAGGCAGTGACATATCCGCCTTTGAGACCGGCAATCGGACCCATATCGACCAAATAGTCAGCCGCTCTGATTGCATCTTCATCATGTTCAACAACAATAACCGTGTTGCCGATGTCGCGTAAATGGGTTAATGTTTCAAGAAGTTTGTCATTATCTCTTTGGTGTAAGCCGATTGAAGGCTCATCCAAAACATACATCACACCGGTTAAACCTGAGCCGATTTGCGAAGCAAGGCGGATGCGTTGAGCTTCGCCGCCGGACAAACCGCCCGATTCGCGCGATAAAGTCAAATATTCAAGCCCGACATTGTTTAAAAACTGCAGACGCTCAATGATTTCTTTTAAAATTTTGTGCGCAATGGCGGCTTTTTGTTTGGTCAGTTTTTTCTCAACGCCCGAAAACCATTTTAATGCCTCAATCACCGACATATCAGAAGCTTCCATAATGTCCTTTCCTGCCACTTTAACGGCCAGCGCTTCAGGCTTTAAGCGTTTGCCGTGGCAATATTCGCAAGGCGCGGCAGATTGATAATGTGAAAGTTCTTCGCGCATGGCAGGAGAATCTGTTTCCAAAAAGCGACGCGCCATATTGGGAATGACGCCTTCAAACGGGCGGTTGGTGGCAAATTTTGAATAATAAATCGGGATGTTTTTGCCGTTTGAACCATATAAAATTACATCCTTGGCGGATTTTGGCAGGTCTTTCCATGGTGTTTTGGTTGAAATATTTAAATAATCAGCAAGGCCTTCTATTGTTTGCGTATAAAACGAGGAGCGAAAGCCATACCACGGTTCAATCGCACCTTGAGAAATGCTCAAATTTTCGTTCGGAACAATCAGGTTCGGATCCATATATAAGCTTGCGCCTAAGCCGTCGCAATGCGGGCAGGCACCATACGGATTGTTAAATGAAAAAAGCCTTGGTTCAATTTCTTCAATCGTGAAGCCGGAAACAGGGCAGGCAAATTTTGAAGAAAAAATCTTGCGTTCAGCACCATCCATAAAGTCAACAAACAAAAGGCCGTCAGAGAGTTTTAAGGCTGTTTCGACCGAGCCTGTCAAACGCTCTGTGATGCCATCTTTGACAACAAGGCGGTCGATGACGACTTCAATATCATGCTTTTGGTTTTTGTTCAAATCGGGCACTTCATCTAAGGCATACATTTTGCCGTCCACATTAACGCGTTGATAGCCTTGCTTTTGAAGGCTCACAAACTCTTTTTTAAATTCGCCTTTTTTGCCTCTTGCAATCGGGGCAAGCAAAATGATTTTAGTGCCCGTTTCAAGCTCTGAAATTTTATCAACCATTTGCGAAACGGTTTGAGATTCAATCGGTTTTCCTGTTGCCGGTGAATACGGGGTGCCGGCGCGAGCCCACAAAAGACGCATATAATCATAAATTTCGGTGATTGTGCCAACCGTTGAACGAGGGTTGTTTGATGTGGCTTTTTGCTCGATTGAAATGGCAGGGGACAAACCTTCAATCGAATCGACATCCGGTTTTTTCATCAAATCAAGAAACTGGCGTGCATAGGCAGACAAACTTTCAACATATCGGCGCTGACCTTCGGCATAAATCGTGTCAAAAGCAAGTGATGATTTGCCGCTGCCCGATAACCCTGTAATCACCGTGAGCTTGTTTTTGGGAATATTGATGTCGATATTTTTAAGGTTATGTTCTCTTGCGCCTTTTATTTCAATATATTTACTGTCTGCCATAGTTATCTCCGTTCGAACTCATCGGCAATATAATCAAAAGCAAAATAAAATACAATAAGATTTTTTTTACAAAAAAATGATTTTTTGTCTTGAATATGATGTTTTTTTGAGCTATACTTTAAAAAGTTTATTTAAGTATATGACAATTATTAACCCTAATATTTTATTTTTATGACAAAAGAAAAAAGACATGAAAAAGCGGAAGCTTTCCGCAGAGAGATTGCTATGCCCGCTCAGCGAGCCGCTGCAATTAAGGATCTATTGGCTAAAGAAACCTATGATGAGAGCGACGAGCTCCGTTTGACCATTCTCTTGCAGAAGACTGACTATCTGCAAGGGTGCGCAAACGAGTATGCCACACTTGTTTCCAAGGTTGCCGGTGTCGGAAGTGAGAAAATGAGAGGTAAAGCACTTGAATTCTATCGCAGATGGCACGGTTAACGGCAGAGGAGATAGCGGCTTTGAAAGCACAAGGTGCTGCAAAGCGTGAGGCAAGACGCGCCAAAAGAGTAGCCAATTTGCCGAAAGTCATTGAGCCGGATCTTGTCCCTCAAGGACTGAAAGCAAAGGTCAAAGATTTGGGAGTGTATCTGGAGCGCCTCTACATGAGAGGAGAGAAGCCCTCAAGCGAAAAGTGCGAAGAAATTCGCAAGCTTTTCTTGCTCGAGACATCTCGCGATATCCGCTACAAGGCCTATAAAAGGTTCTTCCATGAATATGAAATGCTTATTTTCTATGCATGGGGCTTTGAGGAGCTTCACGAGGCGGCTTACACTTTCTTTAATGAGGCGTTGGTTCCCTCTGATGCGCCTTTTTCGGGTAACTCAATTGTTCGGATCTTGGGCTATCGGCCAAAGGAGCACCTGTTTGATATCCTGAGCCATCACAAAGACAAGTTCTTTTGTGAAAAGTGCTTTGGAAGCATTATTGAGACGGTGATCCTCCGCTACCTAGATCAACCCGGTCCTTGGAACTATCGCACCAATGAATATGGTGTGTGGTCTCAAAAAGAGCATGAGATCCTAGAGCGGATTAAGCTTTTGTTTGAAAACTAATGAAAAAAGCGCCTTAAGTTTAAGGCGCTTTTTCTTTTATTTGTTTGTTCTAGTCTTCAACAGTTGTTTCAGGTTCAGAAACAGTGACGGTGTCTTCCGCTTCTAAAATCTCGGAATTGTCATCATTTTCCAAATCTTCTTCATCACCCTCGTCGGCATTGAGCCATGTGACAGAAACAACGCGTTCGTCTTCTGCCGTTCTGAAGAGAATAACACCCTGCGTCTTACGGCCGGCAATGCGGATGTCTTCAACAGGCATACGAATGAGCTTGCCGCCATCGGTTACCATCATAATCTGATTGTCGTTTTCAATCGGGAATGAGCTGATAACCTCTTTATTGCGCGGAGACATTTCCATATTGGCAATACCTTGTCCGCCGCGGCCTGTCACGCGGTATTCATAAGAAGACGAGCGCTTGCCGTAGCCTGTGACGGTTACGGTTAAGATAAATTCTTCACGTTCTTCCATCTCTTTGAATTTTTCTTCAGTGAGCAAATTCAACAAGCCTGTTTGCTCAGGGCTGACATAAACATCCGTGCCTTCCTCTTGAGCCATACGTTTCATGGCAGAAGAAATGCGTAAGTATTCATCACGTTCGTCTGCAGTTGCTGAAATGTGCTTTAAGATAGACATTGAAATGACTTCATCGTCTTTGCCGAGTTTGATGCCGCGCACACCTGTTGAGTTGCGGCCGACAAACACACGAACATCGGTGACGGGGAAGCGGATGCATTTTCCTGATTTTGCGGCAAGCATAACATCATTGTCTTCTGTGCACAGAGCCACATTGACAAGTTTGTCACCCTCATCAAGCTTCATGGCAATCTTGCCGTTTGATTGAACATTGACAAAGTCCATCAAACTGTTGCGGCGGACATTGCCTTGAGCTGTTGCAAACATAATCGACAAGTCTTTACAATCTGCCTCGTTTTCAGGCAACTTCATAATTGTTGTGATGTTTTCGCCTTCATCTAAAGGCAACAGGTTCACAAACGGCTTGCCTTTTGAGGTTGGAGAGCCCAAAGGCAATTTATAAACCTTCATCTTATAAACCAAACCTTTTGAAGAGAAGAACAACACCGGTGTGTGGGTTGAAGCCACAAACAAACGAGTGACAAAATCTTCTTCTTTTGTTGTCATGCCCGATTTGCCTTTTCCGCCGCGTTTTTGCGCTTTATATGCATTTAACGGAACGCGTTTGATATAGCCGGCTTCGGTGACGGTCACAACCATTTCTTCGCGTTGAATGAGTGATTCAACATCTGTGTCATATTCAATATCTTCAATGGTTGTCAATCTCGGTTTGGCATATTCGGTTTTGACCTCAACGAGTTCATCACGCATAATGCCATAGAGCTTTTCACGGCTCGCAAGAATTGAAAGAAATTCTTTAATATCATCTCCTAAGCCTTTGAGTTCACTATGAATTTTATCACGCTCCAGACCAGTCAAACGTTGCAATCTTAAATCCAAAATTGCCTTCGCCTGATCTTCCGATAGACGATAACATCCGTTTTCAACCTTGTGATCCGGCTCATCAATTAAGCGCACCAAAGGCTCAACATCACCGGCCGGCCAATCGCGCGAGGTGAGGGCATCTTTTGCATCGTTCGGGTTTGGGGCCGTGCGGATAAGCTCAATGACAGGATCTAAGTTTTCAACGGCAATAGCCAAGCCAACTAAAATGTGTGCCTTATCGCGCGCTTTATTCAATTTATAAATCGTACGGCGACGAATAACCTCTTCTCTGAATTCCACAAAAGCGCTGATAATATCTTTTAAGGTGAGCATCATCGGTTTGCCGTGGTTGATGGCGAGCATATTCATACCAAAGCTTGTCTGCAACGGGGTATATTTATAAAGTTGGTTCAAAACCACATCAGCTTGAAAATCTTTTTTGATTTCAATCACAACGCGGACACCTTGGCGGTCTGATTCATCGCGGATATCTGAAATACCCTCAACACGCTTTTCTTTAACAAGTTCGGCAATGCGCTGCACAAGAGCGGCCTTGTTGACCTGATAAGGAATTTCGTGAACAATAATGGCTTCTTTGTCTTTGCGGATTTCTTCAATGGTGCATTTTGCACGCATCATAATCGATCCGCGACCTGTTAAATAAGCCTGCTTTGCTCCTGCTTGACCTAAAATCAAACCTCCTGTCGGAAAATCAGGCCCCGGAACAATTTGGATGAGCTCTTCGGGGGTGATATCCGGATTGTCAATATAAGCACAGCAAGCATCAATCACTTCGCCCAAGTTATGAGGGGGCATATTTGTTGCCATACCAACGGCAATACCGTTTGCGCCGTTGACAAGAAGGTTCGGGAAGCGGGCAGGCAAAACAGTCGGCTCTTGAAGAGATTCATCATAGTTTGGCATAAAGTCAACCGTGTCAAACTCAATGTCATCAATGAGCTTTTGGGCAACTTTTGCAAGCCTTGCCTCCGTATAACGCATGGCAGCAGCACCATCACCATCCATTGATCCGAAGTTGCCTTGCCCGTCAACAAGGGTCAGGCGCATTGAAAAAGGTTGTGCCATTCTGACCATGGCCTCATAAATAGAGCTGTCACCATGCGGGTGATATTTACCCATAACATCACCGACAATACGCGCTGATTTACGATAAGGTTTTGTGCTGTCATAACCGTTTTCATACATGCCATATAAAATGCGGCGATGAACAGGTTTTAAGCCGTCGCGCACATCGGGAAGCGCACGCGAAACAATCACGCTCATGGCATAATCAAGGTATGATCGGCGCATTTCATCGCAAATCATGGTCGGTGTGATGTTTTCAGCCGTTGTGTTCAAGGCTGTGATTTCATTTTCTTCCATTATTAAAGTTCCTTATTGTTTCTATACTGTGGAAAAGAATAACAAAAAACTTCTTTTTTTAAATTTTTTTTAAGCTTTTATACCCAAAAAATTAACCATTTTTCTCTCTACGGGCAAAAAAACAGCCTTAAAATCGATTTTTTGGATTTTAAGGCTTGAGAAAGTTAATAAGTGTCATTAACGGGCGCCCTGCGTTAGCAGGCTGACCCGTTAATCTCTTCCTTATTTGTAACGCAATCGAAAAGTGTTGCCTGTCGGCTTTGAAACCTTTTCTGCCTCTTCAACGGTGTAAATGCGCTTTCTGATATACCTTCCTGCCTTTAAGTCTTCGAGATTTGCATATGTTTTCCCATTAACCACAATTGGTGCATTTTTTGCTGCTGAGATAATGGCTTTGCATACATCTATGCTGGGGCAACTTCCCTCAGAACCTTTAAGCATATCATTAATTGATGCAAAATAGCTTAAATTTCCTTGAGAATCTTTAAGTGTATATACACCGTCCCCATCAATGGTATATGTTTTCATAGCAGTGGTCTTTAGTCCAGTAGATATTTTTCCAGAAGAATAAGCACTACCATATCCTGAATAAAAGTTAGCACACCTGCCTTCACTTGTTTCATGGCAAAATATTTCTTCTACATTTGTATTGTAAAACGCCTGACCTCTAATTGTATTTAATGAATCAGGTAAAACAAGCGTTTTAAGATTTGTAGCTCCTCCAAAAGCTAATTTTTCAATTGTTGTTACACCTTCAGGTATTGTCAAAGATGTTATTGCAGCCCCTTCAAAAGCAGCAAAAGGAATAGTTGTTAACTTTGTTCGACCATTTTCATCTGTTTCAAAAGTCAGACTTGTAAGTGAACTTGCACCATCAAAAGCATTTCTTCCTATTGATGTTAAATTTGCCGGAATTGATACACTTTCAAGACTGCTGCAATTCTGGAAGGCATATTCATCAATGTATTTGACCGAATCCGGAATATTGACTTCCTTTAAATTTTCTGAGCCATTAAAAAGATTAGTTCGAATGCTTGTAAATTTTTCATTATCCGGCAAAGTTACTTTTTCAAGCTGTGGCATATTTGCAAAGGCATAAGCTTCAATAGATTCAACACTATTCGGAATGGTTAACTCTTTTATTTTTGAGTTTTCAAAGGCGGATGATTCGATAGTTGTTAAATTTGCGGGCAGTTTAATGCTTTCCAATCCGGAATTAGAAAAAGCAGAGCTGGAAATCCATGTAACAGAGTCTGGAATATCAAGATGTGTCAATGATTGAATATTGCCAAATCCGCTCAAAAATTGTATTTGAGGTGTACCTGAAAAAGTAACATTTGTTAACCCGGTTTCAGCAAATGCATCTCGTTGGATACTCGTTACCGTTTCAGGAATGACAACTTCTGTCACCTTTGATGCGCATTTAAATACTTCACGCCCGATATTTTTAACACCAGAGGCAATATTGATGGCATCAACATCTTGAATAGCATTTAGCCATTGGTTGGTTAGCCAATCGTTGGTGGAATTTTGAATATATGTTGAACCCGGTAGAATATTAAGCGTTTTTTTACCTTCACCATCTGTCGTTATGGTTGCAATACAAGCGCTATTCGAGCCGCATTCCCAGCAATCAACATTTCTTGTTGTTCCTGCGGGACATGAAACAGCCAAAGCTTCTGTCGATAAGAATCCTCCAATAAGTGCACTTGAAATGAAAATTGTTTTTCTCATATTTGTTCTCCTATTTTTATATTAACATCATTAAAAAACCACTCAATCGAGCGGCAGGGGAGTTGACAAATCATGTATGGGTAGATGACTATCATGGCCTTTAGTTTGAAATCAAACCTGTACATACGCCATAATCTCCCCACCTGATGCGGGGAATTTTTGATACAAAAAAAACGGCATCAAAATGTGATACTATTTGTTACGTATCGCCCATACAAAGAGCCTGTCACAGCCCCGAACCTCTCGGTTCTCGATGAAATTTCTCTCATCGTGATTTTATTTTAGCAAAAGAAATTTATTTTGTAAAGAAGAAAATGAATTAAAAAAAGCTATATTTTAATCCCCCTAGCCCCCTTAGACTATGTAAGGGGAAATCAATACTGAAGATACCTTATCCGCCAGACTTTCGCTGGCGGAGGTATGACGTTGTTTTTTTATCTTTTAGATTCGTTGAATTATTTGACTTTTTGCAAGGCTTGTTTTAAGTCTCCGCAATTAACTGCTTCTGTATAAAGCCTAATTTTATAATCAATTTTTTGCATATAGGTTTGATACTTTTTGATTTGATCTTCAATATGCTTTTTGTGATTTTGAAACATTTGAAGCCGCTCATTTAGGGTTTTGTTGCCTTCTTTATCCCAATCAATATATTGTTTGATGCCTTTTAAGGGCATACCTGTTTCTTTCAAACATTCAATCATCGAAAGCCAACCTAAGTCCGTATCCGAAAATGCACGTTGGCCTGCGCTGTTTTTTTTAACATAAGGGAGTAAGCCTTCTTTTTCATAATAGCGCAACGTGTGTGTTGTTAAACCTGTTTTTTTGGCAACCACGCCGATAGAATACCCCATTTTATTCTCCGAAAAAAAATTAAAGTTTGCTTTAACTTTATGTATCGGATTGTTCTAAAATGCAAGTGTTTTTTTGTGTTATAACTTGATGAAATGGCTTGCATTTTTATTTCAGCACTTTATCTTTGTGTTATGTTTTAATTATCTTAAGGAAAAAATGATGGCGCTTGATAAAACAAGAGCTTTGAAGCTTGTTGGTAAAACACTTGTTTATGCTTTTGCCGGTTTCGGGATTATTTTTATTTTAATGTTGTTGGGAGTTTTGAGCCTGATGAGCCCAAAATCAAAACTTTCCGCTGTTCCTCAGGAGGTGGTGCTCAATCTTGATTTTAATCTTTCGTATGCCGAAGTGCGTCAGGATGATTTTTTTGCGGAGTTCACAAGTCAATCTGTATACAGCATTTTTGATTTGGTGAGAGCAATTAATGTCGCGGCAACAGATGACAGAGTTAAAGCCATTTCTGCCAATTTGAACCAAACATCCTTGAGTTTGGCACAAATTCAAGATGTTGGCGAAGCGCTTAAATATTTCAAAAGCAAAGGCAAAAAGACATATTTGTTTTCAAACGGCTTGGGTGCTTTCGGGCAGGGCACAAAAGAGTATTATCTTGCAACGCTCTTTGATCAGATTTGGATGCAACCGCATTCTGATATCGGGATGACGGGTATTGATATAGAAGTGCCGTTTTTTAAGAATATTTTGCAAAAAGTCGGTGTGGAGCCGGAGTTTTATACACGTTATGAATATAAAACAGCTGTTGCCTCCCTTTTAAATTCGGATTTCACACCGACATATAAAGAAGAACTTGAAAAATTAGGAGGCGGGTTGTTTGCTCAGCTTGTTTTGGGTATTTCTGCCGAAAGGCAATTGGATGTGTCGAGCATTAAAGAGATGATTGATAAGGCACCGCTTTTTGCAGATGAGGCCTTGAAAAACGATTTAATTGATAAAGTCGGCTATCGTTATGAAATGCAAAAAGCCATACGCGCTGATAACCCGTCGGAGTTTTATGAAATGACAGATTATATGGCACATATCTCGGACAATAAAAGCGAGGGGCTTCCAAAAGTTGCTTTTTTGGTATTAGAAGGTGTGATTGAAAGCGGAGAAAGCTCTAACAACCCCTTAAATGATGCCGTTATCGGTTCTGAAACGGTGTTAGAACAAATTGAAGAACTCAAAAAAGAAACAAATTTAAAAGCTATTGTATTACGCATTAACAGCCCCGGTGGTAGCTATACGGCATCTGATGAAATCAGGGCGGCTTTGATGAACTTGAAACAAGAAAAACAAATTCCGATTATTGTTTCAATGAGCACATATGCGGCAAGCGGCGGATATTTTGTTTCACTTGCGGGAGATTATGTTTTAGCGAATCCTGCAACAATAACAGGCTCTATCGGCGTTTTGGGCGGCAAAATGGTTATTCAAGGGCTGATGAAAAAGCTTGATATTAACTGGGGCGATGTGAAATTCGGGCATAATGCCGGGATTTTAAGTGCGATGCATACGTTTTCAGATTCTGAGCGTCAGGTGTTTGAAAGATCTTTGGATGAAGTTTATTTTGATTTTACAAGCAAAGTTTCTGATATACGAAAAATTGATATGGCGCAAATGGATCAAATTGCAAGAGGCAGAATTTGGCTCGGACAAAATGCTTTAAGTGTTCGGCTTGTCGACGGGTTAGGCGGTCTGCAAACAGCAATATTGAAAGCAAAAGAATTGTCAGGGATTGCACCTGATTCGAACTTTGCTTTGGAATATTATCCGAGGCGCGAAACTTTCCAAGAAAAGCTTACGAAGTTTATTGAAAGCGGCGGCAGTTTGCCGATGATGAAAGTTTTGGATGATTTTGATGAACTCAAAGTAATATATCGCCTCAAACATAACACCGTTTTGCCACCGATGGTTGTGAAGATGTAATGGAAAAAATCCCCTTGTTTCAAAGCAAGGGGATTGAACTATTTGTATCTCAATCTAAACGTATTTCCCGACGGTTTTGAAACCTTTTCTGCTTCCTCAACGGTATAAATGCGTTTTCCTTTGAAACCGATAAATTTACCATCTTTATAAATTGCTAAACTACCATCAACTTGTTCGATTTCTTCAATTGAAGGAAGAGCATTATCTGCATAAAGATCTTCAAGTGAAGCATAGCGTTTGCCACCGGAGGTTAATATATCGCCCTTTTGATCTGCTATAATTAGTGCTGAACAATCTTCAATGGTTGAACAATAGCTACCATCTGCTGCCATATATGTTGCTTGACATATGGTTAAATCTGAACAAGTCGTTTTTGCTTTTAGGTTTGTAAGAGAATCAAAATATGATATATTACCTAAACTATCTGTTACGGCGAACACTCCACCTTTCGCTTCATATGTATTGAGAATAGATTCTTTTCCTATTTTTTTTAGTTGTTCTTTACATCTAGCTTCAAGATTTTTAGGACAAAATAACTCAGTAAGTTTTTCCATACCGCTGAAAGCTCCTGTACTTCCTCCAAGATAGGTTATGGTCTCTGGTAAAAATAAACTTTCAATTTGGGTCAACTGAAAATTATAATCGCCTATTCTAGTAACTCCATTTGGGATTTCTATACTTTCTAATGAACGAGCTGCAGCAAATGCACCATTTCCGATTGATGTTATGCTTTCAGGTAGTGTTATGTTTTTAAGTGCGTAATTGTATTCAAACATTTCATCTGGAATAGATGTCATATTATTTGGAAGAGTTACACTTTCTAATTTTTCTGCATGGCGAAAAACGCCAATACCAAAGGATGTTACAGAGTCGGGTATTGAAACATTTGTGATTTCTGTTCCCCAAAAGACATAATAACCAAGACTTCTTACAGAATCTGGTATGTTAATAGATTGTGCTTTAACGTTATAGAAAGCCCAACTTCCGACACTTGTAATACCGCTATTTGCAATTTTATTACCATCTGAATCAGTTTTTGGACCTTCAAGAGAAATAGAAGATATAGAATTTCTATAATTATACCAAGGGGATAGATTACTTGTATTTGAATAATTTCCTATAGAACCAGAGGAGGAGCCTTCGGTGACAGAAATTGAAAGTACACCATTGGAATCAACAGACCAAGAGCAGTTTGTACCACAATTATTTCCACTTGCAACAATTGTTGTTTCTGCTCTTATGTTTCCTGTAAATATTGTACTTGCGGCTAAAATTATTAAAAAGGTTTTTTTCATATTATTTCTCCTATTTTATAATGATTAAAAAAACACCGCCTCATCAAAAGCGGTCGGAGAGTTCAACAATCATATTAGCGGAAATGACTTCCGTAACCTTTAGATAAATCTTGAACATTCGTTACGGACTCCCCGAACCAACATCGGGGATAATGTGCGCCTTTTTAAAAAGAAAAAGGACAGCACAATTTGCAGTGTTATCCATCACTGCCGCTAATAAAGAGCCGTTGAAAGCTCCGCGCCTTATCAGACACTTGATATAAAAAATTATCATATCCGACTTTAATTATTATATAATTTGCGTAAAAAGTCAAATAAAAAGTGAAATTTTGCTTGCATTTATTCAAACTTGTTGCTAAAAAAGCAAAATAATGAGAAAAATAAGAGGCTGAAATGGCAATAGATAATGAGACGGTTAAGCGTGTGGCAACTTTGGCGCACCTTAGAATTGAAGACGATAAACTAAACGCAACAAAAGAAGAATTCAATAAAATTTTGGACTTCATTGAGCAGTTAAAAGAGGTTGACACATCAAGTGTTGAACCGATGTTTTGTGTGAACGGCGGCGAAGTTCCCATGCGCGAGGATGTGGTCACAGACGGCAATCTTAAAGAAGAGATTTTAAAAAATGCGCCGATGCAGGAATTCGGCTATTTTGCCGTACCGAAGGTTGTGGAGTAGGAAAATGACTGATTTAACAAAACTCACAATTCATGAAGCCTTAGACGGTTTGAAAAACAAAACTTTTTCTTCTGTTGAACTGACAAATGCCTATTTAAATAAGATGGCTCTTGGCAGAAAATATAATGCCTATGTGCTAGAAACACCTGAGCTTGCCCTTGAGCAAGCCAAAGCCTCTGACAAACGTTATGCTGATGGCACAAACAGAGCTTTAGAAGGTATTGCTCTCGGTATTAAAGATTTGTTTTGCACCAAAGGCGTGCGTTCAACAGCTTGTTCGCATATTTTAGACGGTTTTGTGCCAGAGTACGAATCAACGGTCACGCAAAATTTGCTTGAAAATGGCGCAGTCTTTTTAGGCAAACTTAATATGGATGAATTTGCCATGGGCGGTTCTAACGAACACAGCTTTTATGGTCCGGTCATCAATCCGTATTCAAAAGAAAAACCGCTTGTGCCGGGGGGGTCTTCAGGTGGTTCGGCGGCGGCTGTCTCGGCTGATATGTGTGCGGCTGCAACGGGTACGGACACGGGCGGATCTATTCGTCAACCTGCGGCTTTTTGTGGCATTGTCGGCATTAAGCCGACATATGGTCGTTGCTCAAGATGGGGAATTATGGCTTTTGCTTCTTCACTTGATCAAGCAGGTCCGATGACAAAAGATGTGAAAGATGCAGCCTTAATGCTCAAAGCCATGGCGGGATATGATGCTAAAGATTCGACCTCTTCAAAATTGCCGGTGCCTGATTTTGAAAAAGTTTTAGGGCAGGATATTAAGGGCTTAAAAATCGGTGTGCCTCAAGAATACAGACCTGATGGTTTAAATGCTGAAATTGCAGCTTATTGGGATAAAGCGGCGGATATGCTCAAATCCCGCGGGGCGGAAATTGTACCCATTTCACTGCCACATACCAAATATGCACTGCCTGTTTATTATATTATTGCGCCGGCAGAGGCTTCGTCAAATCTGGCGCGCTATGACGGTATTCGCTATGGTTTGCGCATTGACGGTGAAAAGCTTGATGATTTATATATTAACACCAGAACGGAAGGTTTCGGGGCAGAAGTCAAGCGTCGCATTATGATCGGGACATATGTTTTGTCTGCCGGATATTATGACGCTTATTATTTAAAAGCGCAAAAAGTTCGTCGTTTGATTAAAAATGACTTTGAAGAGGCGTTTAAGAAATGTGATTTGATTTTGACGCCGACTTCACCTGTTTCTGCTTTTGAAATCGGTGATAAAAGCATGAATGAAAATCCGATTAATATGTATTTGAACGATGTTTTTACCGTGTCTGTTAATTTGGCAGGTTTGCCGGCAATGAGTTTGCCTATCGGACTTGATAAGAAAGGTTTGCCTCTCGGTATGCAGCTCATCGGTAAAGCCTTTGATGAAGAAACAATTTTCAAAGCAGCTTATGCCCTGGAGCAAGATGCCGGTTTTGAAAGGAAATAAGGAAATGACATATACCATTAAAACAGCTCAAAATGAGTGGGAAATTGTTTGCGGACTTGAAATTCATTGCCAAATTATTTCAAAATCCAAAATCTTTTCGGGGGCTTCAACCGAATTTGGTGATGACGCAAATGAGAATGTGTCGTTTATTGATGCGGGTATGCCGGGGATGCTTCCTGTTTTGAATAAAGAATGTGTGCGTCAAGCCGTGAAAACTGGATTAGGATTAAATGCTCAAATCAATAAATATTCTGTTTTTTCGCGTAAAAACTATTTTTATGCCGATCAACCGAACGGGTATCAAATTACGCAATATGAATATCCGATTGTAGGTAAGGGAAAAGTCAAGATTGATTTATCGGACGGAAGTTCTAAAGAAATCGGGATTACACGTATTCATATTGAGCAAGATGCCGCAAAGTCTATCCACGATTTGAACCCTAAAAAAAGCTATATTGATTTTAACAGAGCGGGTGTCGGATTGATGGAAATCGTGACCGAGCCTGATTTTAAGTCACCGGAAGAGGTTGGGGCATTTTTGAAAAAACTGCGTTCGATTGTGCGCTATTTGGGTACTTGTGACGGCAATATGGATGAAGGGTCTATGCGATGTGATGCGAGTATTTCCGTGAAAATTAAAGGCGAGCAAGGAATGCGTGAGCGTGCTGAAGTCAAGAATGTCAATTCGGTTAAATTTGCAATGCAGGCCGTCGAAAATGAAGCTAAACGTCAAGTTGAAATTTATGAACAGGGCGGAACAATTGAGCAACAAACCCGTCAGTTCGACCAGACAACAGGACAAACAAAGTTTTTGCGCTTAAAAGAGTATGCCGATGATTATCGCTATTTTCCGGAACCTGATTTGCCGCCACTTTATTTGTCGGATGATTATATAGAAAACATCAGACAAGAAATGGTTGAGCTGCCTGATGCTAAAAAAGAGCGCTTTATCAAAGATTTTGGGTTAACGGCGTATGATGCTGAGATTTTAACTGAATCGCGCCAAACAGCAGACTTTTTTGAAAAAGCAGCCAAGGGGCACGAAGGCAAAAAAGTTGCAAACTGGATTTTAGGTGATTTGTTTGCAAGCTTGAATGCGAACAAACTGACTTTGGAACAATCTCCTGTTACGCCTGAGATGATTGGCGAGCTCGTTGATTTGATTGAAACAAATGTGATTAGCGGCAAAATAGGAAAAGATGTTTTTGTTCATATGTGGCAGAGCAAAAAAATGCCTTCTCAAATTATTGAAGAAAAAGGTTTAAAACAAGTTACGGATACAGGTGCGATTGAGGCTTTGATTGATTCCGTTTTGAAGGAAAATACAGCTAATGTTGAAGCATATCATAACGGCAAAACGAACTTATTCGGCTTTTTTGTCGGGCAGGTGATGAAAGTCTCAAAGGGTTCGGCTAATCCGCAAATGGTGAATGAAATTTTGAAGAAAAAATTAGGATGATAAAAAATGGCAAGAAATAAAGAAAGAAAAGTTCCTGAAGTTTTGATTTGGTCAGATATCAACAATTATGCCGATGATTTGGCATCGTTTGTTATTTTGGCATATTTATCGGATAGAAAGCTTATTAATATCCGCGGTATTATCACTGAACTCGGTGTCTATGAAGTCAGACGTCGCAGAGCGATGTATGCCAAGGGTGCAATGTCTCATTTGGGGTATCCTTTTATTCGCGCAGTTCCGGGTGGCGACTATGATATAATTAACGAACAAGAAGAAAATCATTATATCGAAAACGAATTAACACCGATTTTTGAGAATGCAGGTTTGACAATCAACCGAAGCGGAACGATTTTTTTACAGGAATATATGAAAACAGTCAAAGAACGAAATGTTTTTCTGCTTTTCAATGCGCCATTTACGGATTTTGGAAAATATTTAAAGGTGACGGGCGACACGATCTTAAAGAAAGTAAAAAAGATTGTGATTATGGGCAATGTCCTGCCTGAGCGCGACGAACGCGGTTTTTATCAACCTGATTTGGAATCCTTTAATTTCAAATATTGTCCCGAATCAGCCAAATTGCTTTTTGATTATGTTCAGGAAAAAGATTTGCGCACAACAATCGTGCCTTCAACAGCGGTGAAAGATTTTAAAATGGATTACAGTTGTTTGGATGCGGTCAAAAAAAGCAAAAATCCGGTTGTCAAACAGTTGATTGCCATGAAAGATGAGGCAAACCCGACAACAATGGCTTATGATATGAGTTCCGCCATGTGTTTGGTTGACGGAGTGTTCAAATCCGGCGGTGGTGTGATTGAAAAAGAAGAAGGCGTTGAGAAAAATATTTCAATAGCCAAAATTGTCGATCCTCAGGCTATGCGCGATAAATTCTGTGAAATTTTTAAGGAAAAGTTGGAGCCGAAAGTGCTTTCAATGGAGCATTTGAAACGTCCGAAATCGCTCGAGGAAGAGGAAAAATCGAATGCTTGATGTATTTGATAATGCAAACTTCTTAAACGGACTGTATGGCGCATTGATTGCCGGTCTTTTCACAGGCGTCGGCGGATTTTGCATCTATTTAAAAAAGAAATATTCGCAAACCAATATCAATGTGATGCTCAATATTGCGGCAGGAGTGATGTTGGCGGCTTCGTTTTTCGCACTTTTGGTGCCGGCAATGGAAGAACTGCTTTAACTGCACCATGATGTGCATGTGGCGGGTTTTTGGTATTGCGGAGCTGTGACGGCCGGTGTCGCCTTGGTTTGGATTTTAAATATCTTATTACCGCACGAACACAATAATATGGTACGACACGGACCTAAATTTGATTTGAGGAAAGCATGGCTTTTCATTATTGCCATTTCACTTCATAAATTTCCGGAAGGTCTGGCTGTGGGGGTGGCATACGGCGCCGAAGAATTTATCAATCCGATGAGTTTGGTTATCGGCATTGCACTTCATAATATTCCGGAAGGTTTGACAATTGCCATTTCACTTGTGGCAGCAGGCGAATCAAAATTAAAATCGGCTTTAATCGCACTGGTTATCGGCATGGTGCAACCCTGTGGAGCATTTTTTGGCCTCCTTTTAATCGGGGCTTCAACCTCTGTTATTCCTCTCGCAATGGCAATGGCCGGAGGTACACTCTTATTTGTTGTTGTTAATGAAATTTTGCCGGAAACGTATGGGTATAAAGATACGTCAAGGTCAGCTTTTGCGGTGTTTGCCGGATTTATCGTGATGAGTTATTTATTTATGGCCTTGGGCGAGTAAGTATCGGGCAGTATAAAGATAAGAAAAAAGGAAGGTTATGTAACCTTCCTTTTGACTATTCATCAATCTCCCAACCCCACATAGCCGGCTGTGAGGGATAAGAGATACGCACACTCCAACCCGGTATTTCTTGGGGCTCATGTCTTAAAAAGAACAAGGGGTCTTTTGTGTCCGTGATGGTAAAATGTTCTGCTGCCCACGGATCAGGTTCCGACCATCTGAAATGTTGTTTCAAGATGTCTGCCGTGCAGATAAGACCTTCTTTATGGATTTCAAATCTGCGCCAGACTTCCATTTTTTCAAAAAAACAGACATGTTCTTTTTTGCCGGAGTAGCATTTACACACGGGATGTTCTTCACCCGTTCTGGAAATAAGACATTCCAGCGATTCTCCTAACAGGTTGCCTTCTTTGAGAGAGCAAAAACAGACGGCTTCGGGAGGAACAATATAAACTTCGTCCCGCAAAGCACAATAAATGCAGATTTTTTTATCGGCTTTTTGAAACCAACCGTGGCTCATTTTTTGAACGGCATAGAAGACGATATCGCCTTCAAGTGAGAAAAGAGGTGTTTCTTTCAATTCGGGGATAAAGTGATTTTCAATCCTCAGCTCCCCCAACTTGACAGTTCCGATTTTTCCATCGGCTAAGAGATTTTGCATCAGATCTCTCACATCTTCACATGTGATTGTATCCGTTGCACGCATAATCTCGCAATCTTTTTCAGATAGTTTAATTTTTTCCATAATGATAAGTATTAATAGTTGTTAAAATTCCTGAAATTGTTTGTATGGTATTTCAAAATTCTGGTTTTGTCAAGTTTTTGTTTTATTGTCAAACAAATAAAATCTTGACTATTTTGTGAAAAGGTTTAAAAGGATATGTGTTTTGTATTTTTTATTAAAGGATAGATAAATGAAGAACTTTTTAAATGAATTTAAGAAATTTGCAATGCGTGGTAATGTGATTGACATGGCTGTCGGTATCATCATCGGTGCCGCATTCGGCAAAATCGTAACTTCGCTTGTTGAAGATGTGATGATGCCGCCGATTGGTTTGCTCATGGGCAAGGTTGATTTTTCTGATTTGAAAATTGCTTTGACAAATGATGTGGCGATCAGATACGGCGCATTTATCAACGCTTTAATCAGCTTTTTGATTGTGGCTTTTGCCGTTTTCTTGCTCATCCAATCAATTAATAAATTGCAAGAAAGAATGACGGCTAAAGAAGCAGCCGCAGAAGCTGCTGAGCCGACAACAAAAACTTGTCCTTATTGCTTTTCTGAAATTTCCATTCATGCAACGCGTTGCCCGCATTGCACATCTGAGTTGAAAGTTGAAAAGAAAGCACAGGCTAAAAAAGCCAAATAATCATTTTTTTTGATTTATTCGAAGCGCCTTGAAAATAGGCGCTTTTTTGTTGACTTTTGTCTTTGTTTATGTGATAATTCATAATGTAACCAAAATGGTTGCGGTGTTTAAACGACACACTTAATCCCATTACTCCTTGTATGAGGAGTTTCTGAAATAAGCGCATCAATGCGACGAATAAAGATGACTGTGGGATTACAGTTCGTTTAACTCCTCTTCCGTTTTGATTACCAAAAACGGAAATTTTTGATAATTTAGGCAAAAAGAGGAGAAATGTTTATGAAAATAGGGTTTGTTTTTTTAGTATCGATTATTCCTTTTACGACAAAAGTTTTAGCAGAAAATCGTTCTTGTGTTACAAACGAAACAAATTGTTGGTCATGCGGAACAAATTGCGTTGCTCGGTTAAATAATGAAGGAGAATTTAAAGTTGAAAGAGCCAATACTGATATAGCAACAGGAACAATGAACGGATATTTGTGGGCATATTCAGGATGGCAAAACCAAAAATCAAAAATTAAAAGCATAACAATTGAGGGTAGTGCAGAAAAACAGGCTGATGGGACCTATACAAATGTTACAGGAATAACCAATATCGGCTCAGCAGCATTTCGTGATTGTATCAATCTTACAAGTGTTGTGATTCCCGAATCTGTGGCAACGATCGGAGAATCTGTTTTTGATCGTTCTTATAAATTAAAAAGCTTAATTATTCCGGATTCTGTGACAACTATAAGCACAACGTATAACGGAACATTTGCCAGTGTGCCCTTGGAAACAGTGTATTGTTCAAATAAGCAAAAAACATTATGTGAAAATGCATTAACTTCTTCATCTTTAGATGCTTCAAGTATTCTAAAACTTTATCATAAGAACGCTAAGGGTTTATACATCGTTGATGGAAAATTTTATCAAAGTCTTGCAGATGCAGAGGCTAAAAATGAATATCAATTTCCCAAAAAACGCATTTATACCATTGAAGAAGCTGAGCGCGTTTCAAAAAAAACAGGAAACACTTTTAAGCTGAGGTACAAATAAAATATTTCTCTTGTTTTGTTTTGAAAATATGCTATTTTCAAAGACATGGAACCTTTATCGATATATTTTCATTGGCCGTATTGCAAGAGCAAATGCCCTTATTGTGACTTTTTTTCAAAAGTCACAAAGAATGTTAATCAAGCTGAAATGATTGAAAATTATATCAAAGAGCTTGATTATTATCATGAGCTTTTGCCAGAGAGATCTATCCGCTCAATCTTCTTTGGGGGCGGAACACCGTCGCTTATTGAACCGCAATATATTGAAAAGTTGATTGTTCATGTTTCAAAATTATGGCGTTTTGAAGACAAAGTTGAAATCAGTTTGGAGGCGAACCCGAACTCAAACCACGAAAATATGTTCAAAGACTTGAAAGGCGCAGGTGTCAACCGTTTGTCGCTCGGTGTGCAGGCTTTGAATAAAGATGATTTGAAGCTTTTAGGGCGTACGCATAATCTAAATGATGCCCTCGCTTGTATTGAAGATGTTGTGCAAACATTTGACAACCATTCAATTGACTTGATTTATGCACGCCCTCATCAAAATCAGGATCAGTGGTTTGGTGAACTTGAACAAGCTGTCTCTTTCGGTTTAAAACATTTGTCACTTTATCAACTCACCATTGAGGAGGGAACTTTATTTGAAAAACGAGGTGTTAAAGCAATGCCGGAAGATGAAGCGGCATCTATGTATTTGCAGACGGTTTATTTTTTGGATAAACATGGCTATCCGCGCTATGAAGTTTCAAACTTTGCATTACCTTTATATGAATCCAAACACAACAAATGTTATTGGCTGGGTGATGATTATATCGGCATCGGTGAAAGCGCACATGGCAGATTAAAACTTAAAAACAATCATTATGCGCTTGTCTATCCTCATCAAATGGAGGAATTAGCCCCCGAAGCACGTGCCGATGAACTCATCATCATGGGCTTGCGACTTCAAAAAGGCATTGATAAAGCCCATTTTAAAGATATTACAGGACTAGATTTTGATAGATTTATCAACCACCGAAAACTTGAACAGATGATTGCCGGCAACCTTTTGCAAGATAGTGCTGAAACACTTTATGCCACCAATCAAGGTTTTTTGGTGCTAGATAAAATTATATTGGAACTTTGCTCATAAACCTAAACATTATCTTGCCAAAACAAAAAAAATGTTCTAAGCTCTGTATTTAAGAGGTTTATTGATGAAGTTTTTGCGCTTTATATATTGTTTTATTTTTACGCTCGGTTTTTTGGTGCCAAGTGTGTCTTTCGGCGCAAGCTCAGACTCTTCTCAGCCGCCGAAGGCTTGGATGATTTTTTTGGACAATTTGAAACAAGAAATGCTTGCCAAAGGCATTTCTCAAAAAACAATCAATAAGGCTTATGGTAAAAACACATATTATCACCCGAAACCCGAAGTTGTTGCGCAAGACAAAAAACAAGCTGAGTTTATTTTAACCTCAAGAGATTATCTCAATCGACTTGTTTCTGAAAGCCGTGTGGAGCATGCACGTCAACATTATAAAGATTTGAACAAGAAATATAAGAAGGTTGAAGATGAATTCGGTGTGCCTTTGAACTATTTAACAGCCTTTTGGGCGGTTGAAACAAATTTCGGGCAAAACAAAGGCAAATATCACTTAATTGACGGTTTAACAAATTTGAGCTACAAAAACCGTCGCGCTAAGTTTTTTAAAAATGAGCTCTATAATGTTTTGAAAATTATGGATACATTTGATTTGGAAAACGACAAAATGCTCGGTTCATGGGCAGGTGCTATGGGGCATTTTCAGTTTATGCCCTCAACATATAATGCCTATGCAATCGATTATGACGGTGACGGCGTGGTCGATATATGGGACAGCTTTGATGATGCTATAGGTTCGGCGGCTAATTATCTCAATGATTTGGGTTGGAAAATTGATGAACCGTGGGGTGAGGCTGTGAAACTTCCTTGGAATTTCGATTATACTTTGACGGGTTATAAAACGCGAAAAAGTGTCAAGGAATGGGCAGAGTTAGGCGTGCGTAAAAAAAGCGGTAAAGTGCTTGAAATTAACCCGGAACTAAAAGCTTCCATCATTATTCCGGACGGTCGAAAAGGACAGCCGTATCTCATTTTAGGCAATTTCAGACGGATTATGATTTGGAACAGATCCGAAAATTATGCTTTGGCTGTGAGCTTGCTCGCAGATTATGTTTTATCAAAGCAAAAATATCAGCCGATTTCATCTGACAGGCAATATGCTTTAACAAACGAAGATATTGAAAAAGTGCAAAAATTTGCAAACAAAATTTTGCATATACATTTGAAGGTTGACGGAAAATTGGGGCCAAAGACAAAAGATGCCGTTAAAAAGCTTCAGGCAAAAGCTAAAATGCATCAGGACGGGTATCCGGATTATACACTTCTCAAAAAAATTGACACTTACAATGCAAAGCTTGGCTTCCACGTGCCCGTTCAACCTAAAAAAGCGACGAAAAAATAATTTTTCATCTTTACAAAATCAAAAAAATATGGCATCATATAATCGGATATGAGAGGAAACTTTTGTATCAAGTGTCTTGGTAAGGCGCGGAGCTTTGAACAGCTTTTTATAGTGTGCGGTGAAAGGATAACACCGCTAAAGGTGTTGTTTTTATTTTAAATAACACATTTATTAATGCCTTACAGACTACCCCCATTTTAATGGGGGTTGAATGATTCCGACGACGATGTTATAGTAAGGTATGGAATGTGTACAAAGTCAACATAGCGTATACAGACTGAGCTACCATGTAGTATGGGTTTGTAAATATCG
>JAFVFH010000061.1 GCA_017475525.1 Alphaproteobacteria bacterium
AGAAAAATGACAAAACGAGTGACCGAAGAAAGCTTTAGCTTTCAAGAAGAGGTCTGGAGAGGGTGTCTTTATTGAATCCTCCCCCTTGCGTTCAGAATGAACGCTTCAGAGGGGGGAGGTACGGTGGGGGTGACAACAAAAAAGCCTTTTTTCCCGTCATCCTTCATAGTGCGCTTTCGCGTCACCCTTTTAGTGTCATCCCTTGCGCTGTGCGGCGCATCAGCGCATCAAGGGATCTCAAAGCCGGCGTCGCGCTTACAGCGCACCCACGCCGCTACCATATAAAAAACAAACAAAAGAGTCACCCCTCGCCGAGGCTTGAAAAGCCGAGCGCGTCAAGGGGTCTTAAGAATTATTTTTTTATGTCCCTTTTTAAGGCGCACCCACGCCGCTTCTTAAATTAAAAAACAAAAACGCCCATCAATTATCACTTATACCTGATTCTAAACGTATTACCTGTTTTCTTTGAAACCTTTTCCGCTTCGTCAAGAGTATATATTCTTTTCATGCGAACGCCCTTTTTTTCACCGATACACCCAAGCGTTCCATACCTCATGTTGTCAACAATATAGCTGCCATCGCTTGTTTTTGTGTATAAAATCGGCGTTATCCCGAGCTTCTCTGCCGCCGCCCGACACATATCCATTTGCTTTGCCGAGCAATAAAGTTCTTTAATACCCGTTTTGCCATACGCAGCGACTCCTGCAAAAACATTAACATCCAAACTTTCAAGATTCTCCGGAATAATGAGCGCTTTTAGGTGAGAGTTGCCACCAAAGGAATATGAACCGGCACTTTCCAAATCTTCAGATAAAACCAGACTTTTAATACCTGTATGCGAAATCCCCCAACTTCCGATTTCTTTTACCGTGCTCGGAAGCACTAAATTTTGTAGGCTAGAACATGAGTGAAAGGCAAGAGCTCCAATACTTTCCAAGCCGTCAGGCAAATTCGCTTGCCGAATATAGAGCATATCTTCAAACGCGTCATATCCGATAGACGTTATCCCCTTGCCGATATTTAAGCTCGTCACTTGAGAAACATAGCTTTTCCAAGGCGCCGAAGTTGTGCATTCCGTGTCGCAATTAACCCTTGTATAGTCTTTGATTGCACCGCTTCCCGTGATATTAAGCAGTCCCTCATCATTAATTTCCCAGTGACAATCCTCTCCGCAGTCATCACCTTGTGCAATGATATCAGCGTGTGCTCCGTTTATTGTCAGATTTATCCCAAACATCCATATCAGCAAAAAAATCAATTTTTTCATTAGCTTTCTCCTGTTTTCTCGTTATTGTCATCCTGAATTTATTTCAGAATGACATTTTTATTGTTAAGGTCATCACAAAAAAATCCACCTTGAAAAATCCAAAGTGGGAGCTAGAAGAACTGCCTAGACACAGCCGAATTTATTCGCCATATAATATGCTTATTTCATTCACTCCCTTTATAAAGGAGCTGTCATCTAGGAAGTGCCTTCTAAGCACCATAACCGTTTCGGTCATACTCTTATTCTGCCTTATTCCCATCCAAAAGTCAAATCAAAAATGAATATCGCTTCAGACGCCCTTATGCAAAACCAAAAGTTCAAAAAGATTCTGAAATCAAACACTTACGCCTTCATCTTGAATCAGTACATTTAGAACAGTGTATTTAAATTTTTTTTCATACATACCTTCTTTTTCTTTTGACCTTCTGAGCAAAAAACAAAAAAAGAATCTAAAATGAAGAACCATCCGGCTAACGCCGGAGGTATCTCCGTTCCCTCCAAGCTGCGCTTGCCAATCCGACTGAAAGTCGGCTTGGAATTCGCTTTCCACCGGCTGACGCCAGTGGTTTGCGAATTTGATGTTATCAAAACCTTAGAGAAACAACTTATTTTAAAAGATGTGAACGGCGTATTTAAAATAAAAATCATCGCTAAAAGCGCTTTTTCTCTTGAAATTTTGCATTAAAAGCGTATAGTGAGGCAATTTTAGAGGAAAGAACAATGAACAAAACTTTTGATGTTGTTGTGGTCGGTGGTGGACATGCGGGTTGCGAAGCCGCGGCGGCAGCAGCTCGTATGGGCGCCAAAACCGCACTTGTCACACATAAGATTTCAACCATCGGCGAAATGTCTTGCAATCCGGCGATCGGAGGCTTAGGCAAAGGACACCTTGTGCGCGAGGTTGATGCGCTTGACGGCTTAATGGGCAAAGTGATTGACAAAGCCGGCATTCAGTTTCGTATGCTTAACGCGTCCAAAGGCCCTGCCGTGCGCGGTCCGCGCGCCCAAGCAGATCGCGAGCTTTATAAAAAATATATGCTTGAAGCTCTGCAAGCTCAAGAAAATTTAAGCCTCATCGAAGGCGCGGTTGAAGGTTTGGTTTTTGATGAGTTCGGCATACATGGCGTCACCCTTGAAAACGGCGAGAACATTGTTTCAAAAGCCGTTGTCTTAACAACAGGAACTTTCTTGAACGGTGTTATGTTTATCGGTCACGAAACCTCTGTCGGAGGTCGTGTCGGCGATGTTTCCTGTAAAGGTATAACGGTGTATTTAAAACAGATGTCATTATCACTCGGCCGCCTCAAAACCGGAACCCCTGCCCGCTTAAACGGCGATACCATTAACTGGTCTGTTTTAGAAACACAAAGCGGTGATGAAAACCCTGAGCCTTTTTCATATTTGACAGAAAGCCTGCCTCAAAAGCAAATCAATTGCTATATCACTCACACCAATGAAACAACGCACAAAATCATTCGTGATAATTTTTCAAAGTGCGCCTTGTTTTCAGGGTTGATTACAGGCGTCGGTCCGCGCTATTGCCCGAGTATTGAAGACAAGCTTGTTAAATTTGCTGACCGCACTTCACATCAAATCTTTTTAGAGCCGGAAGGTTACAATACAAACGTTGTCTACCCGAATGGTATTTCAACCTCACTGCCGGCTGATGTGCAAGACGCTTTTATACACACCATCAAAGGTTTGGAAAATGTCGAAATTCTGCGTCCGGCTTATGCGATTGAATACGACTTTGTCAGTCCGCAGGAACTAAACAATCGTTTAGAAGTCAAAAAAATGCCAAACCTCTTTTTAGCCGGACAAATCAACGGCACAACCGGTTATGAAGAAGCGGCGGCACAAGGTTTGCTTGCCGGCATCAATGCCGCGCTCAATGCCGAAGGAAAGGGAAGAACGTTTACGGTTGATCGTAGCGAAGGTTATATCGGCGTGATGGTTGACGACCTTATCACCAAAGGTGTTGACGAACCGTATCGTATGTTTACTTCTCGCTCGGAATACCGTCTTTATTTAAGAGCGGATAATGCGGATCAACGCCTCACACAAAAAGGATATGACATCGGCGTTGTCGGCAAAGAAAGATATCAAAAATTCAAAGCCAAAAGAGAACAAATTGAATCTTTGCGCGAATATGCGCTTGCCACAAAATTGAATTATGCCGAACTCAAAAATGCCGGCATCAACATCAACCATGACGGCACCCCGCGCACACTTTTCAATTTGATAGGTTATAACAATGTTTCACGTGAAACAATCGCCGAAATATTCCCAAAAATCAAAGACTTCGACAAAAAGGCCGTTGAACAAATCGAAATCGAATCCTCTTACGCCGGCTATATTAAACGCCAAATGGCAGATATTGAAGTTTTCAAAAAAGATGAAAACCTTAAAATCAGAGAAGACGTGGATTATAATCATATCGGCGGCTTGTCACGAGAGATCGTTTCAAAGCTCTCAAAAGTCAAACCATCAACAATCGGTGAGGCCTCGCGAATCCCCGGAATGACGCCGGCCGCCATTACCGCCATTTTAGGATATTTGAAGAAATAAGATGCAAAGATTCGGTTATCATACTCACACAACTTTTTCAGACGGCAAAAACTCAGTCGAAGAAATGCTTGAGCAAGCCGTTCATTTAGGCTTTGAGCAAATCGGCATTTCCGATCATTTGATGGTGCACAAAAACATTACCCAATCACTTTCATGGGAAGGAATCAAAGATAATGCGGCATTTGCCGATTTCGATAGCATTATTGATTTATGCAACCGCCACGCCGATGAAATCCGAAAATTCGGCAAAGAAAAAGGAATCAAAACATTTGTCGGCTATGAGGTGGACTATTTTACATATAGCGGATGGGAAGAGGAGTTCAGAGCTTTTGCCAAACAAATCGACCACGACTATTTTATCAGCGGCAACCACTTTTTTATGAACGAAAACGGTGAAGAAATTTTTGACATCTGGCGTTTTAACAAACTGCCCGATGTGCCGAAAGAAGATGTAACGGTGTATTTAAAGCGCCATTTTCAAACCATGCAGCAAGCCGTTGAATCGGGGCTTTTTTTCTTTTTGGCACACATGGATTACGCGCAAAAAGCAGACGCTTATAACGAAGCTGATCACCTCAAAGAAATTGACGATGTTTTAATGGCTTTGAAAAAAACAGGCACCGGATGTGAAATCAGCACAAAAGGAATCCGCAAATTCGGACATTGTTACCCTTCTGAAAATATTTTAACAAGACTCATCAAGCAAAACACACCGATTATCATCAGCGATGATGCACACCATATTTCAGAGCTTGGCTCATATTTTGAAGACGCTGAAAACATCTTAAAGAGATTAAACTGCACAAACAGACTAAAAAGATAAAATTTTGTCAAAAAGACATTGACTCCTCATCTCTTTCGTGATATAAACGAATCAGATTATAAATTATTAAAGATATGAAGAATATAACTATTACGGAAAACCAAAAGTTCAATGATGTCATCGCCAAAATTGGCGAAAATGTAGAGATCCAAATCATTTACGACGACAAGAACAACCCAAAAAACGTCGTTGTTTACCTTGATGCAGACAGAAAAGACTCTCAAAGCATCAGAACCTATGTCGACATTGAGCTCACCAACAATGGACGGAAAGTCAAATCAATCAAAAACATCGATTCCGACTAACCGAAGAAAAACTGAAAAAAGCAATTCTGAAAAAGGATTGCTTTTTTGTTTATAAAAAACGTTGTTCATAACTTACAAATGCGGTTTATATTCTCAAATTCATAAGCTATAAAAAGACTCATGAATGAATTGATGCAAACATACAATGTTTCACGTGAAACATTTGCCATTTTATCACGATATGTCAATATCTTAACTGATTGGCAAGCCAAAATGAACCTTGTCAGCCCGAAATCTTTGGCTGAAGTATGGACAAGGCATATTGCCGATTCGCTTCAATTGTATCAATACCTAAACAGTGATATAAAAACAGTTTATGACATCGGCTCCGGCGCAGGCTTCCCTGCCATCGTTTTGGCTATACAGTCAATGGCTGAACACCGTGATACAAAGTTCAAATTGATTGAGAGCATCACAAAAAAAACAGTGTATTTAAATGCGGTCAAAAACGAGCTCGGCTTAAAAAATGTTGAAATCATCAACGCACGCTCCGAAAGCTTGAAATTAGCGCCGGCAGATGTGATTACCGCGCGCGCGGTTGCCGCCCTTGATAAGCTTTTTGCTTTAGCCTTGCCGCTTGCGGGTAAGCACACTGTTTTGTTGTTGCCAAAAGGCAAAACCTATCAGACGGAAATTGATGAAGCCTTAAAACACTGGTCATTTTATGTGAAGGTTCTGCCAAACAAAGTGGAGCCGGAGGGTGTGATTTTACAAATTGCAAATTTGAGGAAAAAATAGATGAAAATTATCTCGGTCACAAACCGCAAAGGCGGTGTCGGCAAAACAACAACAGCCATCAACATTGCAACAGCCATGGCAGCCATCGGCAAAAAAGTGGCTTTGTTTGACCTTGATCCGCAAGGCAACGCCACAACATCGCTCGGGATAAACAAAAAAGACATTGAATATTCATCTTATGATGTGTTGATCAACGATGCGGATATTCAAAGCGCTTTGCAAAAAACGCTTGTTCCGGAATTTTTTATTGTGCCGGCAACGGCAGATTTGGCTGCGGCGGAAATTGAGCTCATCAACAAAGAAAAAAGAGAATGGATATTAAAAAATGCGCTCAAAAATTTGGAAGGAAAGTTTGATTACATTTTGATTGACTGCCCGCCGTCGCTTAATCTTTTGACCGTCAATGCGCTTGTCGCATCCGATTCGGTGATTGTGCCTTTACAATGCGAATTTTTGGCCTTAGAAGGATTGACGGATCTCATCAAAAACATTGAACGCGTGCGTAAGAGCTTTAACCAAAATTTGAAAATTCAGGGTATTGTGCTCACCATGTTTGACAGACGCAATAATTTGAGCTTTATGGTTGAAAACGACGTGCGCGCTTATTTCGGCGATTTGGTGTATCAAACCGTTATTCCGCGAAGCGTGCGCATTTCGGAAGCACCGTCGCACGGCAAACCGATTATGATATACGATTTCAAAAGTGTCGGCGCGCAAAGTTATATCAGCTTGGCAAAAGAAGTTTTAACTCGTGAGGGAGAAATTTGATGACAGATAAAAAACACGGCCTCGGCAGAGGCTTAGATGCTCTTTTCGGGGAAGAACCCGAAACGCTTGACTTTAATAAGCTCATGGGCGATGTTGCCACACCGAGCGGTATTGAAACAGCGGATATTCAAACTTTAGTCCCCTGCCCTTATCAGCCGCGCAAAAACTTTGATGAAGAAAGCTTAAACGATTTGGTTTTATCCGTCAAAGAAAAGGGGATTTTGCAACCTCTCTTGGTGCGCAAGAAAAACGGCAAGTTTGAAATTATCGCCGGTGAACGCCGTTTTCGCGCCGCACAGCAAGCCGGTTTGAAAGAAGTTCCGATTATTGAAAAGAATTTGAGTGATGCCGAAGCTTTTGAGGTTTCACTCATTGAAAACATCATCCGTCAAAACTTGAACCCGATTGAGGAAGCCGAAGGCTTTGAAAAGCTCATTAAGGAATATCATTACACGCATGACACGCTTTCAAAATCCATCGGTAAATCACGCAGTTATATTTCAAACGCCTTGCGCCTTTTGGGGCTCCCGAACACTGTTCAAAAAATGCTCGGTGAGGGAAAATTAAGCACAGGGCACGCAAGAACTTTGGTCGGTTTGCAAAATGCCGAAGACTTGGCGCAAAAAATTATATCCAAAGATTTAAGTGTTCGTCAAACAGAAGACTTGATTTTAAGAATAAAAGAGGGTAAAAAACCTAAAAAATAAAAAATCAAACCCGAAAACATCGCCGAGATGGAAAGAAACTTAGAGCGCAAGCTTGACGTGAAAACGGAAATTTCTTTCAACCCGAAAGGGAAGGGGAGAATTGTTTTGAAATATAATAATTTTAACGAACTTGAAAATTTGCTTAATAAACTTGAGAAATAAAGGACTAAAAATATGGCAACAACAATTTTGGAAAAAATGCTCGCAAACTGCAAAAAAGCCGGTTATGAACCGACGGAAAACATTGAAAAAATCGCACGCGCCAAAAATATGATGTTCGGCGACAAGGAGTGGAAACGTTGTCCTTGCGACGGGCATAACGACAACCGTTATTGTATTTCGGAGCTGTGCAAAAGCGACATTGAGCGCGACGGTATTTGCCACTGCAGATGTTATAAAAAAACAGGCACCGACGCAAAATAATATGAAGACCTCCTTCAAGGAGGTTTTTTCTTTGAACAAGAAGACAGCAAGAAAATAAAACATTTAGAATAGTCTTAAAATTCTTCACTCAATTTTAAGATTATTGATTTATAGTGTCATCAGGCGCGAGAGTTTTCTCGTGCTTAGTACCTATAGAATGGTGCGGAGGACTTAACAATCCTTACCCAGTGCGGCGACAAGGATATACGCCGAAAGCATTGTCGGCTTAAAATAAAGCCCGATGATGTATATATCCCCGATTTATTGGTTCGGGGAGCTTCCAACGCATACAACAGGAGTTTTGCTCTAAAGGTTGGAAGGATCAACTCACTGGGATGATTTGTTAACTCTCCGACCGCCTTAATCAAAAGGTGGTCTTCTTTTATGATAAGAGTTGATGCAAAAAATAGTTTTTTATGCCCTATTGTTGGCAGATTTAATGATAACAAATGCTTTGGCGTACGAAACGACCGCCGTTGTGACAAACATCCAAGACGGCGACACTTTCAGCATCATTTATTATGAAGAAGATACAAAAGTAAGACTTCTTGATGTGGATTGTTTTGAGGTCAAAAAACGTAAAAGAGCACGCATACAGCGCCAGCTTTACAATTTGTCTTTTGATGAAATCCTTCAAAAAGGAAAACAATCAAAGCGTAAATTGGAAGAACTGCTTGGAGAGCATCCGACCGTTCATATCAAATGGAGGAGAAGAGATGGTTTCGGCCGCCTTTTGGCTCAAGTCTATTTTGGAGACATCAATGTCAATCAATATATGTTAGAACAAGGCGGTTGCAACAAATTTGTTGCAAAAAAGAAATGATGAAGTCCATTCAAATAGGTCTTAAAGTTCAAGCCTTGCGTAAAGCACAAAATATGACGCAGGAAGATTTGGCTGAGATAACGGGCGTTTCGTGGCGGACAATATCCAATTTAGAAACGGGGCGTACGGTGCCAAAATTAGAGCTGATTTATAATATCGCACAAATCTTTCAAATCAGTATTGATGAGCTTTTGACGGGTAAAACGCAAACAAATAAACCGTTTTCACGCTTAAAACTTGAAAATCAAGTAATCGCAGATTTACAAAATTTGGATGACAATATGCTTTATCACTTCAAAGAATACATTTTGCTCTTAAAGAAAGATTTTGATTAAATAACCGACAAATCGCTTGAAAAATTTTTCACGAATGAAGAACCATCCGGCTAACGCCGGATGGTTCTTCATAGTTATACAAAAAAATGTTTGATTTGCTCCAAAAAATTTTATGAAATGCAACTATCTGGAGAAAATATGATATATTCTTTTGATGATTTACGAATAGATGAGGACGAATTTTCAAAACTCAATAAGGATATATTGGAGAAACTTGCTCCATTGTATCACTCAACGAATCTCAATTTACTGGCAAAACTTATTAGGAGAAACAGATAATACAGACAATTTTAACACAGATGATGGCTATGCAGATAGAATACAAATATGATGCTAACGGTGAGACACTGGATCAAAAAAGAGCATTGACTATCAGTGGTGAGCAAGCAAGAATATTAATTGAGGCCGGTGCCGATGTTAACGCAAAGGATCAATATGGCAATACAGCTCTGACTTATGCTTACAATGCAGAGCATGCATTATTGCTTATACATGCTGGTGCTGATATTGAATATTTAGCAGGCAATCGCAATTTATCAAAGAGTGATGTTAAAATTATTGTTGACACATTACAAAAAGAGCGAGAAATTCAAGCTCAAATTGCTAAAAACAAGGAACGTTTGAAAAACGGCCCTAAACTGAAAGGTAAATCTGGTGTTGTGATTGCCGATGAAATTGCTAAAAGGCAAATTTCTGGTGAAGAAAAGCGTGTTATCACACCTGAGGTCGGCAAAGAATTACGCCAAGAGATTATGAAAGAATGGAGCACTAAAAAATCTCTCGGGGAATAGTTTTTTTCGCCACCCAAATCAAACCCGCCTCAATAAATTCTTGGGGCGGTTTTTTTGCGTTTATTTGATGATTTTGGCTAAAGAATAAAAAAATCAAAAAAATGACGAAACAAAAAATATTTTTTTAATTGACTGATTTAGCATGATATTTTATGATGTGGGCAAAGAATCCCTCAACATCAAAGTTTTCTGAAAGTCAATAACGACGGACCAAAATCGTCGTTAAAATGTAGCACCAGTGTAGCGCCGGAAAAATTTAAGGATTTCAGAATTTTCTGAAACCCTTGATTTTATTGGTGCTGACTTAAGAGACTTGCTCTTGCAAAAACAATTTTGTTTTTGCTTCGGTCAACGCTTATGTAATACTTGTTACGTAACGCTTTCGCTTCTTGCAAACAAAACAGAAGCTACCGCTGCGGTAAAAAAACACTCATTTAAGAGTGTTTTTTTATCCTCGCCCCGACCCAAGTAGGTCGAGAGTTCCTTTATTGACCTCAATTCAAAAAGAGCACCTTTCTAGGTGCTCTTTTTGAATTGGTGGCGACAGTGAGACTTGAACTCCCGACCCACTGATTACAAATCAGTTGCTCTACCAACTGAGCTATGTCGGCGTTGACTTGTGATAGCTATATAACGGAGTTTTTTTTTATTGTCAATAAAATATTTTAAAATCAGTGAAAAATTTGTTGACAAAAAATTATAAAAAACTATAATTACCCTCAATAAAACCCTATTAATTATAAAGTATTATGGATAAAAAAATTTTAATCAACGATTCGAAAGTCAGAGTTTATAACTTTGGCTTTGCAACCTACGCCGAGCTTGGCTCAACAAGCAGCCTCATCGGCCGAAACATCTGTTCGCTCACCGCTCCCGAAAAGGAGAACACACTCATCCAAAAACTTTTGGGACGCATCCGCCTCCCGTCGAAAAGAGAGCTTGACGAGTTAAACCGCAAATTTGAGGTTTATTCTCTCGGAGGTAAGGCACGTTTGATTGAAAAAGACCATGCGGATAAGGAGTATCCTGTCTACAATCTTGGCACAATCGATACGCCCGCCTTCTTCTACGACAAGTTCATCTTTGTTTTGAACAGAAGAGAAAGGGTGTTTGAGCCTCAAGACTTGAACGTTGTCTACTTTAACGACAATTATGCTCTCCTGATGGTTGGTGAAAACCTTCTTATCACCTTTGATGTGAAAGGTTTGAAGTGTGTCGGAAACTTCATATCTGTCACCAAAGTACCGAGGGGCTATATCATTATGGCAAACGCTCCTGACAAAGACGATTATGATGATGTTGAAACGGTCTATGCCGCCAACAAAACCTTCCAGAAGCTGTTTGAAAACAGCGACTTCTCAGACTTTGATATTGATTATCAAACCGGAACTATTATGCATGAATACACCAATTTTTTTAGCATTCCGATAGGATGTGTGGTTGATGTTTATGTTCCGAGAGATTCCGGCTATATTTTGGTAAATCACCATATTGAGTGAGTTTCTTTCGCCAAACCCCCGAACTTTTGTTTCGGGGGTTGTTTTTTCCCTATGCCCGTTTTATATTGAACTTTAAGGAGGAAGATTATGGCTCAATACACCGCAAAAATCATTATTTTAGGTTCGGGACCTGCCGGATACACCGCCGCTATTTATGCTGCAAGGGCAGGGTTGAACCCTTGTCTTATTTCAGGCTTTGAAGAAGGCGGACAACTCACGATGACCTCCATGATTGAAAACTTTCCGGGGTTTCCTTTGGGTATTTCAGGTGTCGAACTCACCGACAAAATGAAGCAACAAGCCGTAAATGTCGGAGTGACAATCATCAATGACAAAATAAATGAGGTTGATTTATCTCAAAAACCTTTTATTTTAAGCTCGGAAAACGGCAATTGCTTTCAAACCGAAAGTTTGATTGTGGCAACGGGCGCTTCGGCTAAATGGCTCGATTATCAGGCGCATAAAAAATATATCGGCAAAGGGTTGTCAACCTGCGCAACCTGTGACGGCTTTTTTTATAAAAACAAAACGGTTGCCGTTGTCGGCGGTGGAAATGCTGCCGCCGAAGAGGCGCTTTATTTGACAAACTTTGCTTCAAAAGTGATTTTGGTGCACAGGCGCGCAGAATTAAGAGCCGAAAAAATACTCCAAGAAAGGCTTTTTAAAAATCCGAAAATAGAAATTGCCTGGAACAACGTTGTGTATGAAATTTTTGGCGATAAACAGGTGAGCGGTGTAAAACTCAAAAATGTCATCACCGATGAAATTAAAACCGTTGATTTGAATGGGGTCTTTTTAGCCATCGGATACAAACCGAACTCCGAAATTTTTAAAAAATATCTAAACCTTGATGATGACGGATATATTTTAACAAAACCCGATTCGTCAGCCACGAATGTTGAGGGCGTTTTTGCCTGCGGTGATGTGAAAAACAAGTCTTTTCAGCAGGCTGTGATTGCAGCCGGAACAGGTGCTCAAGCCTCAATGGAAGCGCAAAGATATTTGACAAGTTTATAAAAAAGATAGACAAGAATGATATTAAGGCGTAAAAATAATCCGTAAATCGCTGAACGTATCTGCCTGACGGTAAAGCAAGCGATGATTTTATAGGAAAAAAAATGCGACCTGAAATATTAAACCCTTTGTTTTGTTCAATCGGTACCTTAAAAGGTGTCGGGGCGCGCTATTTGAAGCTCTTATCAAACCTTGCCGAAGGAGATAAAATCGTTCATCTTTTATGGCATTTGCCATACAATGTTGTGGACAGGACGTATTCCTGCCCTTTAAGAAATGCTCAATCAGGTAAAATTTGGACGGGGATTGTGAGGATTTCCGCGCATTTGGAGCCTAAAAGCAAAAAACAACCGTATCGCGTGGTTTGTGGTGATGCAACGGGAGATATGATATTAAATTTTTTCAAATATTACAAGGACAGCTTAAAAAAACAACTGCCCATCGGCGCTGAAAAACTTATTTCAGGCAAAATTCAATGGTTTAACGGTCAAATTCAGATGAGCCATCCGGATTATGTGGCAGATCCATCTTTTGAAAACACTATCAAAGCTGTTGAACCGATTTATCCGCTTTGTGCCGGCGTTTCAAACAAAATGATGATTTCGCTTGCAAGGCAGGCGCTTTCAAAAATTCCGGATATGCCCGAATGGCTCGATGAACGCTTCTTACAAGAAAAAAATTGGCCGAGTTTCAAAGAGGCTTTATACTTTCTGCATCACCCGCAATCAACAGCGGATTTTAGTATGATGAGCCCTCAAAGGCTAAGGCTTGCTTATGATGAGTTGCTTGCAAATCAATTGACTCTCTCTATTGCGCGTCTTCATCACAAAAAAGAGGCAGGGAGAAGCATTGAAGGAAATGGACATTTGAGGAAAAAACTTTCGGATTCGCTCGGCTTTGAACTAACAGGAGCGCAAAAAAAGGTTTTGGAAGATATCATCAAAGACCAAAAATCAAAATATCAGGGATTAAGATTGGTGCAGGGTGATGTCGGGTGCGGCAAAACGGTTGTTGCCATGATGGCGATGTTAAACGCCGTTGAAGCCGGTTTTCAGGCGGCAATCATGGCGCCGACCGAAATACTCGCAAAACAGCACATGGAAACAATTTCGGCGTGGGCAGATATTGTGGGGATTAAAGCAGGTCTTTTAACAAGCAAAATTAAGGGCAAAAAAAGAGCTGAAATTTTAGAAAAATTAAAAAACGGCGAAATTGATATTTTAATCGGAACACATGCGCTCTTCACCGATGAAGTTATATTCAAAGATTTGGCTTTTATTGTGGTTGATGAACAGCATCGTTTCGGTGTTGAGCAACGCCGGAAATTGAGCCTCAAAGGCAATAAGCCAGATATTGTCGTGATGACGGCAACACCTATCCCGAGAACGATTGTTTTGACAAGATTCGGCGATATGGATTATTCTAAAATAGATGAGCTTCCAAAGGGGAGAAAGCCCGTTGAAACAGCTGTCATGCCTCTTTCGAAAATAGACAGTGTGACAGAGGCGGTGATGCGAAAAATAAAGGGCGGAGCAAGAGTATATTGGGTTTGTCCCTTGATTGAAGAGAGCGAAAAATCGGATTTGGCAGCCGCCATCAAACGTTTTGAAGATTTGCAAAAGATATTCGGCGCTGATGTGGGGCTTGTGCACGGTAAAATGAAAGAAAGCGAAAAAGACGCTGTCATGGAAAAATTTAAGACCGGCGAAATCAAAATTTTGGTGGCAACAACGGTCATTGAGGTTGGGGTCAATGTCAAAGAAGCTACGCTTATGGTTATTGAACAGGCCGAGCGTTTCGGACTCGCTCAACTCCATCAACTGCGCGGACGGATCAAACGCGGATTTGAAGCGGGGTTTTGTGTGTTGCTCTATGCTCAGAATTTGAGCGAGACGGCGTATGAGCGCTTGAAAACCATGAAAGAAAGCGAAGACGGATTTTTCTTAGCCGAAAAAGATTTGGATTTGCGTGGCGGCGGCGAAATTTTGGGCACAAAACAATCCGGTTTTGAAGAATTTAAAATCGCTGATTTGGCGTTTCATAAAAATCTGTTGCTCACCGCCCACAAAGACGCCGAAATGATTTTAAATCTCGATTCGTCGCTTCAAAGCCAAAGAGGGCAGGCGCTCAAAAATCTGCTCTACCTCTTTGAACAAGATGAAGCTTTTTTGACCTATAAGGCTTGAATAAAAATCAGATTAAACCGATTTTTTGAGCCGTGATGACGGCTTGGGTGCGATTATTGACTTTGAGCGAGCGCAAAAGCGCGTTGATATGAAGTTTGACAGTTGCTTCGGAAACCCCCATTTCATAGGCAATTTGTTTGTTTGATTTGCCTTGTGCAATCAGGTCTAAAACCTGACTTTGGCGATTGGTCAAGGGTTTGCCGCTGATTTTGCCCAAGTTTTCGTTTTCGATGTCTTTTAGAGCCTCGGGAATATATTTTCGGTCTTGAAATATTTGTTCGAAAGCTTCTTTGATGTTTGAAAAATCCGTGCGTCTTAAAATATAGCCGTCAACACCCGAAAGAATGATTTTTTTGATTTGCAAAATATCTTCGGAAGTTGAAATCACAACAATTTTTAAGTTGTCGGAAATGCTCTTTAAATCATAAATCGTTTTTAAGGCTTCGACACCTTTCATATCAAGGTCTAAAACAACCATGTCAATGTTTTGCTCCTTTTTTAAGAGTTTTAACATTAACGGATAGCTCGAAACCTGCAAAACAACACTTTGAGGCTGAAGCTCGCTTAAAAAAAGCGCCAAATTATCACGAAACAAAGCATGGTCGTCCGCAATCAAGATTTTCATTTTTTATACTCCATCGTCAAAACAAGATGCGTTTGATATAATCGTTTACCAAAGCATTTAAAGTGCAAAAGAGTTAAAAAAGTCCAAGTCCTAAAGTTCGATATATTCCACACCGGCCTCTTCAAACATTTGTGCGGAAATCATGAGTTTATCACGCCAAGTGTTTTTAGGGGTTGTTTCATCAATCACGATTTTGTTGGTCACAACCGTTTTGATGCCCGATTGGATAATGGCACGCGCACAATCCACACAAGGCGCATGCGTTGCATACATCACACAACCCTTGACCGACACACCCGTTAAACAGGCATTATACAAAGCATTGCGTTCCGCATGTTCAAAAAAATCATATTTCGTCGGACGCTCTAAGCGCTCCTTGACGTCATCATTCACACCTCTGACGGGTCCGTTGTAGCCCGTGGCACGAATTTCTTTGTCCGGTCCCACAATCACGGCACCTGTTTTTGTGGAAGGATCTTTCGACCAAGACGCCACCAAAAAAGCAAGTTCCATAAAGCGTTTGTTCCATTTGTCAGAAAACATGATTTTTTCCTTTATTTTTTTTTACTGAAATAAGATTAAAATATTTTTATTAATAAATAGCTAAATCTCTTGACTTTTAAGAAAAAAAGTCCCACTTTAACCCTAGTTTTTAATGTTTAATTTTTTTAGGAGCATATTTTATGAGTGCGATTATAGATATTCATGCCCGTGAAATTTTGGATTCTCGCGGAAATCCGACGGTTGAAGCTGATGTTGTTTTGCAAAGCGGCGCTTTCGGCAGAGCTGCCGTGCCGTCAGGTGCATCAACAGGTGTGCACGAAGCTGTTGAACTTCGCGATGGCGACAAATCTCGCTATATGGGCAAAGGTGTTGAAAAGGCTGTCAACCATGTTAATGATGAGATTTATGACGCTTTGGCAGGATTAGATGCCGATGATCAGATTGCAATTGATGAGGAAATGATTGCTTTGGACGGAACAGAAAATAAAGGCAAGTTAGGCGCAAATGCCATTTTGGCTGTTTCGCTTGCCACTGCCAAAGCCATGGCTGAAGAGGCCGGTCTTCCTTTATATCGCTATTTGGGCGGTACAATGGCTCGCACTTTGCCCGTGCCGATGATGAACATCTTAAACGGCGGAAAGCATGCTGACAACCCGATTGATGTTCAAGAATTTATGATTGCACCCATCGGCGCACCGTCTATCAAAGAAGCTATTCGCTGGGGCGCCGAAATTTTCCACACATTAAAGAAAAATTTGAAGGCTGCCGGTCAAAATACAAACGTTGGCGACGAAGGCGGTTTTGCACCGAATTTGAAAACCGCCGAAGAAGCTTTGACTTTTATCGTTAATGCTATTTCAGATGCCGGATACAAACCGGGTGAAGATGTGTTTATTGCTCTTGACGCCGCATCATCCGAATTTTACGAAAACGGAAAATATGAGATGAAAGGTGAGGGTAAATCTTATACTTCGGCTCAAATGGTCGAATATTACAAAGGTTTATGCGATAAATTCCCGATTTTCTCAATTGAAGACGGTATGGCTGAAGATGATTGGGAAGGTTGGAAAATGCTGACCGATACTTTAGGTAATCGTATTCAACTCGTCGGTGATGATTTGTTTGTGACAAACCCGAAGAGATTGGCAATGGGTATTGAAAAAGGCGTTGCAAACTCTATTTTGGTCAAAGTCAACCAAATCGGCACATTAACCGAAACAATGCGCGCCGTCGAGCTCGCTCAACGCAACAAATATACTGCCGTTCTTTCACACCGCTCGGGTGAAACGGAAGATTCGACCATTGCCGATATTGCCGTTGCGACAAATTGCGGTCAAATCAAGACCGGTTCAATGTCACGCACAGACCGTATGGCAAAATACAACCAACTGATTCGTATTGAAGAAGAATTGGGTGATATGGCAATTTATGCCGGTCGCTCAATTTTGAAAAAATAAGAAATCGGGTAAGATTTGAAGAGCTTGCTTTAAGGCAAGCTCTTTTTTTTTAAGGTTCGGTCTTATACGAGTTTTTCACCGCTTTGGATTGCATAGAACTTCGCATATTCTCCCGATTTTTTTATCAGCTCATCGTGCGTGCCGATCTCTTTAATCCTGCCGTCTTTGAAAACGACCAACTCATCCATTTCATGAAGCGTTGAAAGGCGGTGTGCAATCGCAATGACTGTTTTGTTTTTCATCAGCTCCGCAAGAGATTTTTGAATATAGCGTTCGCTTTCGCTGTCAAGCGCAGATGTTGCCTCATCCAAAATCAAAATCGGCGCGTTTTTCAAAATGGCTCTGGCGATGGCTACCCTTTGACGCTCACCGCCCGAAAGCATCACGCCACGCTCACCGACTTTGCTTTCATATTTATTTGGTAAGCTCATGATGAAATCATGAATATATGCCTTTTTAGCCGCTGCTATCACCTGTTTGTCGGTGGCGGTCGGTTTGCCGTAACGAATATTTTCCATCAGGGTGCGGTTGAAAAGTGTGCTTTCTTGAGGAATCATGGCAATTTGTGCGCGAAGGCTTTCTTGTGTGACTTTTGATATATCTTGACCGCTGATGCTGATTTTGCCACCCGAAACATCGTAGTAGCGCACAAGAAGTTTAATCAGGCTTGATTTGCCGCTGCCAGACGCCCCGACCAAACCGATTTTTTGGTTGGGCCTTATTTTTAAGTTGAAGTTTTTGAAAACGGATTTGCCGTTCGGATAGGAAAAATCGACTTTTTCAAACGCAATGTCATTGGTTTTTATTTTGAGTTTTTTGGCATTCGGAATGTCTTTGACATAGCAATCCATATCAAGAAGCGATAAACAATCTTTTAAGTTGCCGTAGAGCTCCACAACAGAACCCGCCATCCAACCCATATGGCGAATTGCCATGATAAATGTTTGAACAAGTGATGTTGTCAAAACAACACCTGCCAAATCGAGCCCGTAACGGTGCCACCACCAGAAAATTAAAATAAACGAAACAACCGTCATGATATCAAAAATAGTTTGCGAGAAAAAATCAACACGAACACGAGTCGTCATTGCCTTCCTTTCGGCAATGGCCGCTTTGCGAACAGCTTTGAAATAATGATGCTTCTCAAAAAAATAGTTTGAAAAGCTCTTAACCAAACTCGCATTCGTCACACCATCAACAAAAACACCGTTCGCAAGCGAATACATTTTTGAGCTGGCCGCCGAAAGCGGGGCAAGCTGGCGACGAAAATATATCGTGACAAACAAGAACACTGTATTTAAACACCCCAAAATCAGTGCGAGATATTTATCAGCCAACGCAATAAAGAAAAGACTTGTGATGATTTCCATCAAAGGACGGAAGCAACCGAACAAAATGTTGCCGTACATATTTTGAATTTGATTTAAGACGTTTGACACTTTGCCCGAAATGTTACCCGACATTTCTTCTTCAAAAAAGCGCATGGCGTGTTTGTGGACTTTGGAAAACAAATCTCTTGCCGAACGTGTATAAATAAACGGCAAAAATCTTGATTCCAAAAAACGGCGTGTCGCTTCGGATACGGTCAAAAGAACAACCGCTAAAACAAACAGGATAATATATTTTGTTAAAACACCGACAATTTCAGATTTTGAAACAGTGCTCAAGGCTCCGATCATTTGTGCCAAGAGCCAGTTATGACAGCGCAACAACACCGTTTCAATCGTCAGCATAAAAAAAAGACCGATGGTGATGTATTTTGCCTGTTTGATATATTTATACAAAAAGCGCCAAACCATGATGAAAAATCTCCTATGAGCAAAAAGAGTATATGAAATCATGAGATGTGTCAAGTGTTGATAGGTTTGAAAAAATGTTTGGCGCAAAAAACGCAAAGGTATATAACATATTCAACTTTTGAACTGTATGTGAGGTTTTGAAAATGTCTAAAGTGAGTATCATCGGAGCCGGGCTTGTCGGCTCAACCATCGCTTATGCATTGAACTTAAAAGAAATTGCCGACACTGTTGCGCTTGTTGATTTAGATGAAAAACGTGTCAAATCAGAGGTTTTGGATTTGCGTCACGGACATGATGATTTGAGCAAAAGCCAAGTGATTGCCGGAACGTATGATGATTGCAAGGACAGTGATTTGGTGATTATCACGGCAGGACTGGCCAGAAAGCCGGGCGAAACACGTATTGAGCTCTTGGAAAAAAACAAAAAAATTATGCAGGACATTTGCCAGACCATCAATCAAACAGGATTTGACGGCGTGGCGCTTATTGTTTCAAACCCCGTGGATGCCTTAACAAATGTGGCCTCAGAAGCGCTTAATCTGCCTTTAGGAAGAGTCTTCGGATCCGGATGTGTGGTTGATTCGTCAAGGCTTGTGGCACTTTTAGCAGAAAAATTCAATACGCCTGTTCAAAATATAAAAGCAACGGTTGTCGGCGAACACGGCGAAAATATGAAAATCGACTGGGAAAACATCAAAATCAACGGCAAAAAATATATCTTCACGGATGCACAAAAACAAGAATTAAATGACGCTGTTCGATTAACGGGTATGCACATCATTGAGGGCAAAGGCAAAACATATTACGGCATTGCCACAAGTGTTGCCGAAATTTCAAATGCCGTGCTCAAAAACAAAAAAGCCGTTTTGAGTGTTTCGGTGCCGGATTTGGCAAAAGATGCCGCCGTTGTGAAATTAACAACCGTTGATGCAAACGGTATTAAGCTCTAAGAAAGGAGATTTTGAATGCAAGATTTAACACAAAACTTTTCACCGCTCGGCGGACTTTCACCTTCAGTCACTTTGAGTTTAGCCGCACGCGCCAAAGAAATGAAAGCCATCGGCAAAAACGTTTATTCAATGTCGGTCGGTGAGCCCGATTTTGATACGCCTCAAACCATCAAAGACGCTTGTATTGACGCTATAAACAAGGGTATGACCGCTATATTGCCTCATCGGGACTGCCTGCTCTTAAAACAGAAATTGTGAATAAATTTGCCTTAAATAAGATTAAAACATCTGAACAAAACATCATCATTTCAACCGGTGCAAAATTTGCTTTGTTTCAAGCGATTACCGCCCTATGCGGCGCCGGTGATGAGGTGATTGTTTTGGCGCCATATTGGCTTTCGTATCTTGAAATGATTAAGGCATCGGGTGCTAAGGCTGTTGTTGTTGAAACAAAAATTGAAAACGGTTTTGAGCCATTAAAACAAGATTTAGAAAAAGCTATAACAGATAAAACAAAATTGATTATTATCAACTCGCCGAACAACCCGACCGGCGCGGTCTATAGTCGTCAAACACTTGAGATGATTGCAGATGTTGCCGTTAAAAATAATGTGATGGTTTTATCTGATGAAATTTATGAAAAACTGAATTATAATAAAGAAAAACCTCATATCAGTCTTGCCTCACTCAATGATCAAATTGCAGATTTGACCATTACTGTTAACGGATTTTCAAAAGCCTACGCCATGACAGGTTGGCGCTTGGGTTATCTGTCGGCCCCCGAATGGCTCGTTAAACGAATTTCAGCTCTTCAAAGCCACGCAACATCGAATGCTACAACCTTTGTGCAATATGCAGGAGTGGCTGCTTTACAAGGAAAAGCAGATGAAGATGTGAAAAAGATGGTTGCAACTTTTGCAAAGCGTCGCGAGCTCATTTGCAAGCGGCTTTCAGAGATTAAAAACATTGAATACTTCAAACCGAACGGTGCCTTTTATGTGATGTGTAACATCAAAAAAACAGGATTATCGGCAGATGATTTTGCCGCGCGTTTACTTGATGAAAAAGAAGTTGTCGTCATACCGTGCACATCATTTGGCACAAGTGAATATGTGCGTTTGAGCTATGCTTGCTCAAATGAAGTTATCGAAACGGCTGTTTCACGCATTAAAGAATTTTGCGAAAATAATAAATAAAAAAAACCGCCCCTTAAAAAAAGGAGCGGGAAAAAGTTAAACATTAGGCTACTTGGACGGTATATTGAGGAGGGCGTTTGCCTGACCGCCACTCATGATGACCGTCTGCCAACCTTTGGCGGATTCAGCCATCTGAGCCTGAACGTCGAGCTTTTTGAGCTCGAGGTACTGGCTGTTGCGGCGGATGGCGGCACCTTCGATGTCCATCGCTTTGGCTTTGCCCTCTGCGGCAGCGATAGCGGCGTCAGCTTCGGCTTTCGCCTGAATCACCTTCTGGCGACCCTCTTCTTCGATTTGAACCGTGCGGTTCTTGGACTTCTGAGCTTCTTGCTCAGCTAAGACCTTGGCCTCGATGCCCTTTTCGAATTCATCGGAATAATCAATATTATTGAATTCTACCGATATATCCGTGAAAAAGGCTGAAGAAAGCTCATTTTTCAACCGCGCTTCAACCTCGGCTGTCGCCTCGGCACGATTGTCAACTAATTTAGTCGCCGTATACTTACCAATGACGTCTTTCAGGGCTGCATGAAGTTTCGGCTCAATGAGCTTCGATTCATAACCCTTACCAGCCGTCAAATAAAGTTCAGGTGCATTTTCTGACACAATTCGGTATGTGAATACATACTCAAATTGCGAGGTCTGAATATCATTTGTATATGTCGCGTCTTTCAAAACCATTTTTTGAATGGTCTTGTCAAACTTGACGAAGTGGGTTATTAAGGGCCACTTCATGGTCAGGCCGTATCGCGGCGTCTCGCCCACCTTGCCGAGGGTCACCGGAATACCGACTTCCTCGGCGGAAATCACCTTAAAGGAGCCGAAGATAAGAACAAGCGCCAAAATAGCAGCTACTGCCGTTAAGATGACGTTTCCAATGCGAGGATCGCCATACTCGTCAACAAAGAAAGTTTTCTTTTCCTGTGCCATAGTTTTATTTTTTAGGAAAAGATAAAACCTTTTGATGTAAGCTTTTTTATTGTTTGTTTTTAACCGATTTCTTCTGGTCCCTAAGAAACGTATTCTTATAACTGCAAAAGCAGCCGGGCGGTCCTTGTTGACGGACGTATTTCATCGATATCAAACGCACAAGTCTCAAAACTTATTTGCCATCTATGATTTTTATCTTTTAGTTATTAATAATTTTATATCTATATTCATTAGACATTTTTTAATCTATCACATTTTTAAGTCGGAGTCAATCATGTTTTGACAAAATAAATTTCTTTTTTTTGTTCTTGACAAAATACTCAAAAAGTTTATAATGACAAGCAATCAAATTTTTATAATTATGGATGATGATATTTTACTCGTTTTTGCCCTTTGTATGGGGATTTTGTTTGCGCTGTTGGCGTATAACAAAAAAGGAACTCTTGCCTCACCGATTGCCGGCGCGCTTGCCTGCATGGTATTCTGGGCGTTTTTTAACGCTTATTCTTTGAACTACACCGATTGGATTGTTCCTGCCTGGGATAATCATGTGTTATGGTCGGAAGCCTTGGCAACCTCGCTCATTGCCGCCATTGTCGGTGAGAGTAACACCTATGAAAAACAGAGCAAACGCATCCCGAAAAGGATGATTGTTCCGGCAATCTTGCTCGTGATTACAATTATTTTATAATCTAAAACAAAACCGCCTTGAAAGGCGGCTTTTTTTATTTATCTATAAAAATTACCCTTGGCGTCATAAAAAATATTCTCAGCAATGTTTTGCTTGATTTATCGTGCAATAAACGGATTTTTGCATGATAAATAATGCAAATAGTGGTTGCTTTTCGTTTGAAATTATGTTATTATTCTTTTGTGTTATAACTAAGAGAGGGAGCAATGGCAAAAAAAAACATGTTAAATGAGAGCATTCCATATCAGGTGGAAAGCTTTATTCGAGAATTAGGACAGAATCTGAAAACAGCAAGATTACGCCGGAATCTATCTATTCAATCGGTAGCAGATAAAATCGGGGTTTCTCGTAATTTAGTTGCTGCTGCTGAAAAGGGTAGTTTAACTTCATCAATTTCATTGTATATAGCACTGCTATGGGCGTATGATTTACAAAGTACAGCGACAGATATAGCAAATCCGTTAAAAGATGAGGTGGGACTACAGCTTGCAAGATTAAAGGAACCTAAAAAAAGCAGAACAATAAAAGGGCTTGACAATGACTTCTAACAAAAAAGAATGCTTTGTATATATAACTCTTCCGAATCAAACGGAAATGGTTACAGCCGGAAAATACGTCTTGGAACACATCGATCGAAATATTCATCAAGGACAATTTATTTATGGCAGATCATATCTTTCTCGTCCTGATGCTGTCGAAATTGACCCGGTAGAACTTAAATTAACCTCAAATTCTTATGAGACTGTTCTTATGAAAGGTATCTTTGGCGCCATTAGAGATTCTTCTCCTGATTATTGGGGGAGACGAGTTATTGAAAACCATGTTAACATTTTGGATATGGATGAAGTAGATTATTTATTAAATTCTGCCGATGATAGAATTGGAGCTTTAGGCTTCGGGTTAAATCAAACGCCACCGGCTCCAAACAGAAATTTTAATCAAAAAATTCAGTTGGCCGCTTTACAAGAAGAAGCCGAGAAATACGTCAGAGATGATGTCAAATCAGAAAAAAAAGACCCCATTAAAGCACAAGTCGCAGAACTTTTATTGGTAGGGACTTCTATGGGTGGCGCAAGGCCGAAAGCCGTTATAGAAGATAATAACAAATTATGGGTTGCTAAATTTAATCGCTTTGATGACAAGTGGAATAATGCTCTTGTAGAACATGCGATGCTAAAATTAGCTGAAGCATGTGGAATTGAAACTGCTTTACATAAAATAGTGACCGTTGCTAATAAAGATGTCCTTTTATTAAAACGATTTGACCGTGAAAATGTTGAACAAGGATATTTGCGTTATCGTATGATGAGTGCTCTAACCGTATTAAAGGCCGGAGATGATTATACGCAAAGAGAGAAATGGTCTTATATTTCACTGGCAGAAGAACTCAGACGGATTTCTGAAAAACCGAAAGAAGATGCGAAAGAGCTCTTTAAAAGAATGGTTTTTAATGCCCTTATTTCTAATACGGACGACCATCCCAGAAATCATGCTTTTATTGCCAAAAACAAGACATGGAAATTATCCCCTGCTTATGATTTAACACCCAATCCATTGGTTAGTATTGAATCCAGAGATTTGGCTATGATTTGTGGTGATTATGGCAGAAAAGCGAATAAATATAATTTGTTAACACAAGCTAAAAGATTTTTGTTATCTGATGATGAGGCAAAAGATATTATTAACAGGATGGAGAAAATAGTATCGTCCAAATGGTATTCTATTGCCAAATCCGCAGGCGTGTCAGAAAATGATTGTGAAAAAATCAGAGGGGCCTTTGTATATGAGGGGTTTAACTATAAACCATAGTCAATTAAAACAACGTTTATACAAAGGCTGTTTGACAGGTGTGTTTTTTATTTGGTGAGTGTAAACTGCAATTCTAACGGCGGTAGGACACGGCCTCTTATCACAATACCCGTTAATTTCAGGCGCATATTATCCACTTTTTCGCACGTCAACGGTGATAAAAACAGCAAAGAGCCGATATGCACAACAGAACCTATTTTCGCAGGCGCGTTGTTTTTAAGCAGATTCGAGCCGTAAACCTTCTTTTCTTCCGAAATGCCTGAACCGGTAAAGTTTAGGCGCACACGCTCAACCATCTTTGCCCAGTTTGTGTCGCCCTTTTGAACTTTTTTGTAAAAATCTATTTCAAACTTAATGTCTTTAATGCGCTTGTTTGACAAACATTGCGGAGAGTTGGGCATAAAGCTGTTGACATATAGCGTCAGCTCCAAATCATAGGTCGCATTATATGCCTTGATTTGTGCATTTTGTGTTTCAACTTCCCACGCTGAAGGGCTTTTGTTTTCAACATCAAAAGAGTGTATCTGCTCGGATATGCTCTCAAACCCGCAGGTTAGAAAAACAAAAGCACATAAGGTAAAAAATTTTTTCATTTTTTTGTTCCTTTTGAAAAATGAACAGTGTATTTAAAGGTTATTTGAAACGTGTGACATACGAATCAAAACGTTTGGCATCTTCTTCTGACCAGCCCATAATATAATGCGTTCCCATGCAAATCAGCGGAGTGCCGAGGGTGTTTTGACGCAGATTGAATTTTTGTGCACACTTCAAAAACAGATTGTAATTTTGCGGTACTCTCACATCAAGATTTATCATCTTCAAATTCGGATAATGATCTTTGATGTATTGCGCGGCATGGTGGCAATGAGGGCAGGTGTTTTGATAAAAAAAGTATATCTCATTGTTTGATACGGATTGCATGACAGATGCGTTCTCTTCACCCATTTCTTCATCACAGGCACTCAAAGAAAACATCAAAGCAACAAGCAATATTTTCAAAAAGTTCTTCATCTTTTTTCCTTATTCTATGCAACAATCAACCGCTTTTCTCACAAATGCTTTCATTTTAGAGAGCGCCACTTGCGGCTTTTCTTCCTTTTTTTCTTCTTTTAACGATACGGATTGTGTGATTTTATCCGCGAGCTTTTTCACATCTTCAACACTGTCTTCCATCCATTTCGCGCTGTCAACCGAAAGCATGTTCATATTCAAACCCCAAAAGAGGCAATACATATCATATGCTTTATTAAACAAATCGTAAGCTTGGGTCTTGTTGCCGAGAGATTGCTGTTTTGTGCCGACTTCCATCAAACGCATAGATGTAGCAAGAAGGTGCTTTGAAATACACCAAACTTCGCCTTCATAAGAAGGTATGATCTTTTGCATCAGGCGTTTGCGCGTTTCACGAACTTCTTCAATCAGATCATAAAAAGCTGTTTTTCCCGTTTTGGCGCCCGAAAAAACAAGATGTTCTTCAATCGAAATCAGGTTCATAATGGCAATCGTTAAATCTTGATCGGATGAAAGATCTTTCGGGTTGACTTTTTTGGTCGCGTCAATGCGCTCAACAAACTCTTTGACACTTTCGGCTTTTTTCATTGGATATCCCTTTATAAAAAAATTGTTTTTTTACAGTATGGTTCTTTTTGGTGAAAACACAAGATGTTTTTTTGTGTTATCTTATTTTTTATTTGACTTTTTTTTACCTTTTCACATAATAGACCTGTAACCGAAACGGTTGCGGTGTTTCATAGATACCAACATATCAACTCCAGTTAAGGGGAGTAAGTGAAATAAGGCTCAGCTCGAATAAACTTATTTGCATGTTGCAATCTATGAACTCCCCGTTTTGGTTTTTAACTGAAACGATTTTTTTTACGGAGGTTTTTTATACTTTACTTTTAATATTTCATCACATATACTTAAACACGTAACCGAAACGGTTGCGGTGTTACAACACACATCAGAACAATGCTCCATCAAAGGGGAGTTGAGGAAATAAGGGCTGTGCCGCGAATAACTCTGGCTGTGTTCTGCAGTTGTTGTAGCTCCCCGTTTTGGTTTTTAACTGAAACGATTTTTTTTATGGAGGTTTTTATGTCAAAACTATGCAGAGATATTCAAAAAAAATTGGGATATGCTTTATGGCAAGAAAGAAGCAAAAGAAATTTAAATATTTTAGCCGTTGCCGAAAAAGTGAACTTAAATATTGATTCTTTTGATAAAATCGAAAAAGGAACTTTCAGCATATCTTGGCGGTCTTATCAGCGTTTGCTCGATTTTTATCATAGAGATATTGAGATTACGCTTGTCAGGAGAAATGAAAGGGAATGACAATAAAAAAAGACGGTAATTTGGGGAATGACAGGGAAAAAGAGCGCTAATGTTTTTTTCTGATTTGGAAGCGGCGTATGTGCGCCGTAGGCGCGACGCCGGCTTTGAGATCCCTTGATGCGCTGATGCGCCGCACAGCGCAAGGGATGACACTAAAAGGGTGACGCGAAAGCGCACCTTAAAGAATGACAGTAAAAGGGAAGGGAACTCTTATTTAGACTTATTTTTCTTGACTTCGTTTAATTTTGATTCAGCTTTTTCTTTGCCTTTTTTTGCCACTTCTAACCCTTTATCGGCAAGCTCTTTCAAATCGCTTTTCAAAGCGGGGAGCTGGTCGGCAGAAAAAATAGCAATAACAGCAACAATAATCAGTAACCATGTCAACATTTAACTTACTCCTTTTTGCAGTTGATATAAAACTTCCGTTGCATCATATTTGACGCTTTCTTCTTCAAACAGATTAAGTTGAGAATAATAGATTTGTTTGAAGAAATCAAGATTTGTTTGTGTGTTGTGGGTTTTTAAAATATTTTGAATTTTTGAAAAACGTTCAAGCGAAACATCTGTCAAAAAACGTTTGGTTGAAACAACTTCTTGAAGTCCGCTTAAATTGCCGAGGCAATAACATACGGCATCCAATCCGGCATCAAGAGATGTGTTGACGCGCTCGGATAAGCTCCCTTTTAAGGCGTGCATTTCCAAAGCGTCCGAAACTAAAAATCCCTCAAAGCCAATCGCTTTGCGAATGAGTTTTTGAACCCCTCTTTTCGACATCGTCACCGGTGCTTTTGTATCAATTTGAGGGAGCAAAATATGCGCCGTCATGGCAGCCGGACAATCTTTATTATATATAAAAGGCAAAAAATCATTCTTTAATTCTTCAACCGAAAAATCGAGTACCGGAAGATTCAAATGAGGGTCTGTGTTTGCTCTGCCGTGTCCGGGCAAATGTTTCATACACGGACAAATCCCGTTTTTGGCATACGTCTGCCACAAAACTTTGCCATGTTCAGAAATTTTGCGCACGCTTTTTGCAAAACATCTTGTTTTTAAGGCATTTGTCGTTTCTTTGTATTCAACATCAAGACAAGGTGCAAAGTTAAAGTTGGCACCGACGGATCTCATATCCGAAGCAATCAGTTCGGCATGTGCTTTGGTGATGTTTTTGCGGTCTATTCTGCCTAAAAGTTTTTGAGAAGCATAATCACGAAAACCGGCGGATTTGAGGCGATTGACCCTTCCGCCCTCCTCATCTAAGGCAATCAAAACATCATCTCTGCCGATGACTTCTTTGATGGCTTTAATCAGATTTTTAACCTGTGTTTTGTTTTGAAGGTTTCGGGCAAACAAAGAAACGCCCAAAGGATTGCTCGTTTCAAGTAAGCGCTTTTCGTCATCCGTTAGAACGGTTGACGAAACAGAGAGTATGCCCGCAAAAATCGGCTTCATTATTTTTCCTTCAAAATACAGGTTCCGCCGGCAGACTTAATTTTTTGACATAAAGCTTCTGCCTCGCTTTTCAAGGCATAAGCCCCGACTTTAAGCCGTGTCAAACCATCGGAATGTACCTCGATTCGATAGGGCAAATTTGCAATAAAAGGATGTTGTTTTTTGAGCTCAATATAGCCTTTTTCAACCGCCTCTTTTTTAGACGACGCCATCATCTGTACACACCATGTGCCTTGAGGTTGGAGCTGGATTTGCGTAGCAGATTTTTCTTGAGCTTTTGGGGTCGGTTTTTCCGGCGTTTGTTCTTCTTTAACGATGCTCAACGGTTCATCTGTTTTGACAACAGTCACATCAATCACCGGTAATTTTTCGGGAATTTTCACTTTTTCGGTTGCCGTTGTGTGCACGGCATTGATGAGCTCATCCATTGTTTGTGCGTCATCTGTTGCTTCAATCGCAGGTTCAAGCGTTTGTTCTTCTGTTTCAATATCAGGCATTTGAGGCACTTCCGGCGGCGGTAACAGGCTTTCAATTTTTGTGTTGACTACCTCATTTTTTTCAACGAGCGCATACACCGCTTTGTCTTGATTTTGAATATCCATTCCCCCCGGTTCGTTCGGCCTGATTTTGACTTGCAAAATCGGTCTTCTGATAACGGGAATTTCTTTTTCTTGGTTAAAACCGAACTGCGGAAGCAATAAAAACCAGCTCACAAGCCCTGCCAAAACAATGCCCGACACAGCACCGATAAAGCCGTTGCGCGAGCGCTCCAAATCGTGTCGGCGCTCTAATATGTCAGCTTCCATTTCTTGTGCGATTTTCTGTTTGAACTCGCTTAAATATTCTTCTTCTTTGGGATTATTGAACAATTCTTTCATTTTTTTGCCTCTTTTGTTTTTTGTAAAATAGCGCAAAAAACTTTATAATGATTTAATATCAGGCTTGAATTTATCAAAAATTTCATTAAAATCGAAAATATGAAAATAGCAACGCTTAACATTAACTCCGTCAACGCAAGACTTGCCCCGTTTTTAGCGTGGCTTGATGATATAAAGCCGGATATTGTCTTGCTTGAAGAAATCAAAACGGAATACAACGGTTTTCCGTTTTTTGAAATCAGTGCCGCCGGTTATGAGGCAAAAGTTTTAGGTCAAAAAGGATATAACGGTGTTGCCGTGCTTTCTAAAATACCGGTCAATGTTTTGCATGAAAATCTGCCAAACTTTGAGGACACGCAAGCCAGATATTTGGAAGTTCAGGCGGGCGATGTTGTTATTTCTTCGGTTTATATGCCAAACGGCAATCCGACAGGGTCTGAAAAATTTGAATATAAGCTCAAATTTATGGACGCTTTTAATGAACATGCCGAAAAGCTCTTAAAACAATATGACAAGGTCATTTTCGGCGGGGATTTTAATGTGATTTTAAGCGCCGACGATGTTTATGACGAAACGCTTTTTAAGGATAACGCACTATGCGCCGAAGGTGCGCGCCGAAGATTAACGGCTTTGAAATATTTGGGGTTTTATGATGTTTATAAAACGCTTCACGCCAAAGAAAACGGCTATACCTACTGGGATTACGGACCGACAGCTTTTGTTAACGATTTCGGAATGCGTATAGACTTCTTTTTCGCCTCGGCATCTATGATTCAAACTTTGAAATCCTGCGTGGTGGATAAAGATTTGCGAAAAATCGAAAAACCTTCTGACCACACGGCGCTTGTGGCAGAATTTGAAATATAGGAAAAAATAATGAAAAAATATTTGTGCTTTTTGTTTTGTTTGTTTTTATGTTTGCCGCTTAAAGCTCAAACCGATGTGATTAAAGAGGTTTTTGAAAACTTAAATCAAGATTATATTGTTGAAATAACCAATAGAGAAATCGCTTTGAAGGGCTTAAAAGCCTTGAAAGAGGTTGATAAAAACATCAATATAAAAGCGTCTTCCGATGCTGTTTTCTTATATCAAAGCGGCAAACCCGCAGACAAATTTGAAATGCCTGAAGATGAAGAAAATATGCAAGCTTGGATTGATTTTTGCAAAAAAATCATTGAAGCCGGAACAAAGGTTTCCGAAAAACTTGATGTGCTCGATTTTGAAATACCGGATAGGTTTGCAAAAAATGTGTTTGAGGGGCTTGACGGCTATTCGCACTATTTCGGCGCCTTCACCGGCGTTGATGAAAATCCTGTCAAAGCAAGACGCCAGTTTGCCTCGCGCGTGATAGACGGTGTTTTGTTAATCAGGGTTTTGAGCTTTCAGAAAAATGTCAGTGAACGCATTAAAGAAGCCGTTGAAGAATGTTCTGCCTGCGAAGGTTTGATTTTGGATTTGCGTGGCAACCACGGCGGTTTTTTTGATGAAGCCGTCAAATCAGCGGATTTGTTTTTAGATGAGGGTATTATCGCTTATACGCTCTCTTTCGAAGACGCTACGCCCGAATATCAGATTGCAACTTCCGGCGATATTTTGCAATCTAAGCCGATGGTTGTTCTTTTAGATGGTTATACAGCCTCTGCCGCCGAAGTTTTGGCCGCATCTTTGTCTGAGCAAAATCGTGCCACACTCATCGGCACCAAAACTTTTGGCAAAGGCACGGTGCAAGATGTGAAAAAAATAGGCGATGAAAGAGCTATGGCCCTTACGACCTCGTTTTTTTACACCCCTTCCGGTATGAAAATCGATAAAATCGGTCTGACACCTTTTATTTGCACAAGCGATGGTGAGGCTTGTGAAAGGGAAGACCGTCTCAATAAAGAAGAGGATATTGACCGCGCCGTTTTGTTCATCAAAACGGGTATGTGATTTATTTATAACGCAATTTGAATGTATTGCCCGTTTTTTTTGAAACAAGTGAGGCTTCTTCTATTGAGTAGATGCGCTTGTTCTCTCGTCTGCCTGATGTTGTGACAAGTTTTCCTTTATTGTCAAACACATAGGTCACACCGTTGACGTGTTTTGTTGTCGCCTTGATTGATTTAAGCTCAGGGTAACCTGCGGCTTTCAAGTGGTCATCACATTTTTTTGTATCTCCCGTGCAATAGATTTTGAGATTTTGCGTATTGGTAGCAACAGTGTCAACACGATGTTGCTTAAAAATATCCTTCAAATCGGTTTTATCGCTAATTGTGAGTGTTTCTAAATCAAGGTTCAAACTAAAGGCATAATCATCAACTAAAGTTACATTATCCGGAACAACAATGTTTTTTAGATATCGCATTCCTCTAAGAGCCATATATCCAATAGATGTTACTGAATCAGGAATATCCAATGTGTTACCATAATAATGATCAAAAGCACTCTTCGGAATTTCTGTTATTGAGTTGGGAAGTTTTATTGGAGCCGTCAGAGTATAAAAACCATGTGAACCTAAATCTTTGACGCTATCTTCAAGCACAATGTTTTTGACATCTTTATCAATCCAAGGTGAAATACCACGCCCGGAAGATGAATCATACCAGCTTCCGATATTGCCATTATTACCAACACCGCGAATCGTTAATGTGCCGTCAATGATTTGATATTCGCAGTTTGCCGTATTGCCCTCGGCATCTGTGCCGCAAGGCTCCCACGCGTTGGCATTAAAACTTGAAAGGATTCCTAAAATTAAAACTGTTTTTTTCATAAGTTGAACTCCTTAAAATTCATATTGATATTATTGTTGTCACCCTCTCCTAACCTCTCCCCTCAAAGGGCGAGGAAAGAAAAAGAAAATCCGCTCGATTGAGCGGCAGGGGAGTTCAGAAATCATGTTGCAAGTAATGACTATTATGACCTTTAGAAAAAAATCTTGAACATACGTCATAATCTCCCCACCAATGCGGGGATTTTAAATACCAAAAAAGGCACCCAAAATGGATACCATTTCCGGTATCTTGCAACATAGAGCCTCTGACAGCCCCGAACCTCTCGGTTCTCGATAAAAAAAGTTATTCACTCTCTTTATCTGTGTTTTAGTATATGATAACCGCGAGGTGCTGTCAATAGGTTTTTTGGAAGGTTATGACATCAAAAGAGAAAAAACCTGTTGACAAGACGTTAAAAATATGTATATTGCAACCAAATGTTTTATCAACTTTAAAAATAAGAGTGTATTAAAATGGCAAAAGCAGTAAAAGTAAAAGTTAAATTAGAGAGCAGTGCCGGCACGGGCACATTTTATCTCGCTGAAAAGAATCCGAGAACTCATCCGGAAAAATTGGTCTTGAAAAAATATGACAAGAAATCCAAGAAACATGAAGAGTTCGTCGAAAAGAAATTAAAGTAAGTCTTTTCTTGAAGCGCTGTAAGATAAAAAGAGATCTCTAAAAGGTCTCTTTTTTGTTTTCATTTTTTTGGTCTGGGTACGCCCTTTGATATTCTGTTTTTAATTTTTCGACCGAAACATTTGTATAGCGCTCGGTTGTTGCCAGCGAAGCGTGTCCCAAAAGCTCCTGAATGGAACGTAAGTCACACCCCTCATTTAAGAGATGAGTGGCAAAGGTGTGGCGGAGCGCGTGTGGCGTGACGCTATCAGGCAAACCCATATAAGCGCGAATTTTTTGCATTTGGCGCTGAATAATACGGGGGGATAATCTTTCTCCCCGTGCGCCGACAAATAAAGCCTCCCCGTTTTTGAAGGCATACGGACAAACTTTGATATATTGTTCTATTGCTTTTTGAACGGCAGGCAATAAAGGCACCAAACGCTCTTTGTTGCCCTTTCCTTTCACAAAAAACGAATTTTGAGTTGAGCTCAAATCTCCGAAATTAAGCGACAAAGCTTCTGAAATACGGAGTCCCGCCCCATAAAGCAAAGTCATGACCGCCTTATCGCGCAAACCCTGCCAGTCCGATTTTGCAAAAAAAGGTGCTTGGTCCAAAAGCTCAAAAGCTTCGTCGGCATCAATGGCTTTCGGGAGCAATTTATCGCATTTGGGATTAGAAACAAGGGAGATGGCGTCGTTTTTAAGACCGTGTTTTTTATAGAGCCAATGAAAAAAGTTTTTAATGGCGGAAATTTCTCTTGAAAGAGAAGATTTTTCAAGGCCTAAAGACGCACGATGGGAAATAAAGCGCCTGAAATCACGAATTTCAAGGTGAGCTAAAAAATCCGCACTGACATTTTCAAAAAAATTGATAAAAAAAGACAAATCGCGGCCATAGGCTTGCATCGTATGGGGCGAAAAACGCTTTTCTTTTGAAAGCCACGCCTGCCACTCTTCAATGAAGGTTTGAACATCGGGGGTAGCTTGAAATGTGATTTTATTTTTCATACATTCATGCTAACAAAAATTGGTTAATTTTTTATTTGAAATCATTTTTTTTGCAAAATCATATTGACAAAGCAGATAAAATATGAAAAAAGATGACTAATCTTTGTTGCGCTCTTAGCTCAGCCGGATAGAGCAACAGCCTTCTAAGCTGTGGGTCGGGCGTTCGAATCGCCCAGAGCGCGCCAATACACAAAGAAGCCACCTTTTGGTGGCTTCTTTGTGTATTGATGCGTTTTGGTATGGTTCGAACGCAGTTCGGAATCGAAGTGCTTATCGGATGAAAATCGATAAGCGCTGAGATTACAGCGAATGAAATGAGCTGTGCATCGCTTAAGAGCGCGCCAATACAAAAAGCCCTCCTTTATGGAGGGTTTTTTGTATTGAGCGGTCGCCGTGCGAGGAGAACGCCTTCGGAACCGAAATCTTTGCCGACATTGGCGGCAAAGGTTGAGGTCATGAGAAAACCGAGAGGTTTTCGAATAATCGCCCAGAGCCTTTTTCTTTTTAAAGAAAAAGTTTGAAGGCGCCAATACAAAAAGACCGCGTTAGACACGTGGTTCGGTGTAGCTTGTCGCGATGAACAGAAATAAAAAGAAGTTAAAGTGAAAAAAATATAAAAAAGGATAAGGTAGGGAGGAAAGTTTATTATCACCCCCTTTCAGACCTTTCTTTTTTTGGGAATTTATTAATTCTTAAGACCCCTTGGACGTGCTCGGCTTTTTAAGTCTCGGCGAGGGGTGACTCTTTTGTTTGTTTTTTATATGGAAGCGGCGTATGTGTGCCTGACGGCACAACGCCGGCTTTGAGATCCCTTGATGCGCTGATGCGCCGCACAGCGCAAGGGATGACAGGAAAAAGGAAAAGGCTTTTTTGTTGTCACCCCCACCGTACCTCTTCTAGAAACACCTGCGGTGTTTCGTCGGTCACTCGTTTTGTATTTTTTCTTGCGGTCGCTTTTCGCTTCCTTAGAAAAAAACAAAACGTCGCCGTTTGCGGTGAAAAATACCAT
>JAFVFH010000009.1 GCA_017475525.1 Alphaproteobacteria bacterium
GCTTCTTTTCCTTATCATCCCTTCCTCCCCCAGAAAAGGGAAGGTTTGAAGAGGGTGTTTTTATCGAATCCTCCCCCTTGAGGGCGTGAGGATGAAAAATACCCGTGATGGTATTTTTCACCGCAAACGGCGACGTTTTGTTTTTTTTCTAAGGAAGCGAGAAGCGACCGCCAGAAAAAATACAAAACAAGTGACCGAAGAAAGCTTTAGCTTTCAAGAAGAGGTTTGGAGGGGGTGACTTTATCGAATCCTCCCCCTCAGCGCCTTTGGCGCGAAACCGAGGGGGGGGAGGTTTGGAGGGGGTGATAATAACAAAGTCACCCCTCGCCGAGGCTGAAAGCCGAGTGCGTCAAGGGGTCTACGAATTAGAAAAAAATAAAATTCGTAGATGCCCTGACGATTCCTAACGGAATCGAGGCATGACTGTTCATTGTCACCCCTCGCCGAGGCTTAAAAAGCCGAGCGCGTTCACAGGCCTTAGAATGAGAAATAAAAAAAGAAATCCGGCAACATTAAAGTTGCCGGTTCTCTTAAATTTGAACGGTGAAAAACTTTTGATAGTAAAGTCCACCGAGGTACGAGCGAAGATTTTTGTTTTCTTCTTCAGAAAGCTCAACCTCGAGCTTTCCTGAGACAAGCGCTTCCGTGAGCTTGTCTTTCACGCTCTGCATCATCTCAGAGGAGCAACCGTTGAAATTCCAGACATATTCTAAGCTTCCTTGGCAAATACTCATCAGCCCCTTTTCAACCAACAGATTGTAATAATAATCATAGGTTGACTGTTGTTTGGCTAAATAAATATTTCCTCTGAGGTAGTTAATTTCAGGTTTTTCGCCATGCCAAACAGCAAGGTATCCCTGATAATCCTCTCCAAAATCCAACTTTGGGAATTTTTTGACAGCTTCTTTATAAGAAAGCTGTAAAATTTCAGCTCCGAAAGCTTGAGCCTCGGTTAGCTTTAACGCTTTTAAAGTGTAAGGTTCTGCAAGCCCGAGATAAGCCTGACGAATGCGAAGCGCATTTTTTTTAATTTTAATTTTCATATATACATAAATATTGGTTTTCTAATAAAGAATATATTTTAAAAACAAATTTTTGTCAAGTTTTTTTTATATCAAATAAATGACGCTGAAAACGAAAATAAAAGCATAAAATAAAACACCGAAAGGATATGAAAAAGCAACCTTAAAATCCGTTGAAGAAGGAATAGCGTTTTCAATAATGATTGTTTGTAAAAACAAATAAAGAATATAATTTAAGTAGTTGACATGTATATTTTTGAAAAACCAGATATTAAAATAATACCCAATCACAAGCAGTAACAGCGGTGCCAAAGATGCCGGCACGGCATTATAAAACCGAATATTTTGAAAACCGACACTACCCATCACATATCCCCCGCCTTGCTTTTTCGGAAACAAATCAAACCGCGAGGGATGAGCATTTAAGAACAAGCCGACCAAAAAATGCGACATCTCATGCAAAAGCGTTCCGAAAATATTAACAAGTGCGCTTAAATAAATATTGGAATATGTTGTATATTTTATTTTAAGCAAAACAATCACAAGGCAAATCATTAAAAAACGGTTGTTTATAAAGAGTTTTAATGTTTCCGGCTCATTTAAGAAGGAAGAAATTTTTTCTAAGAAAAGAACAACATAATCCATATCAGCACCTTATTTAATTATTATTTTTGCTTGTTTTTTTAAATCATCTGAGGTTAAAACAAAGCCCGATTCCATCCATATATTTTTGAGAGTTCCGATGATTTCCTTAAACGGTGCGCCTTGTTTTAAGCCGAGTTCAATTAAATCCTTTCCATTGATCGGAAAAACAGGCACATCCATTTCATCTATTTTTTTGAATAAATCTTTAATATCCATAATTTCTTTATGATTAACCAGCGCAATCAAAATCTTATCTTTGACAAAATCTTTCGAATGGGCAAAAACAACTTTTTTAATATAAGTCAAATCATCAAATTTCGATTCATTGAAAATATATCTTGAAAGGTTTACGAGTTTTGCTTTTTGAGTTTTTGTGAGTTTTAAGCGCAAACTCAAAGATTCTGCAAGCTCTTGATCAGGCTCAAACAAAACAAAAAGCCTTCTGATGATATCAGGCTCAATATTATTTTGTTCAATAATCCTGTTTAATTTTTCCAAATTTTCAGGTTTACTTTTTTTAGGAAACAAAAAAGAGAGAATATCATTTTCTTTCATCATCAAAAGCACGGTTGCAACATTTTTGGTTGTTAAAATCTTAAAAAATTCATCTCTGATTTGTTCAACGGCAATTGTTTTTAAGAGGTCTTTATTTTCGACGCAAGCTTTTAAGCCTTTTAAGTCTATATCATTTTTTGAAAAAATGGAAAAAAACCTAAAAAAACGCAAAATACGAATAGGTTGTTCTTTAATTTTTTCATCTGCGGAACCGATAAAACGCACCACCCCTTTTTCCAAATCATTAATACCGTTGTAATAATCAAAAACATTGCCATGCTCATCAGCATAGACGGCGTTGATGGTCAAATCGCGCGTTGAAGCATCGGCATTCCAATCATCGGTAAAAGACAAATCGGAATCTTTTTGGCTGGCGGTGGTGTTTTTATGCAGTGAAGAAACGACATAAACGCGATTGTTGATAACGACACCGGTTTTTGCAAATTTCAACCCGAGTGAAATGGTTTTGAGCCCTTTTTCGTTGCATGCTTCTATCACCTCATCAGGTGTCAAATCGGTTGCCAAATCAATTTCAAAACCTTTTTGAGAGGCTAAACAATCCCTTACGGCACCTCCGACAAACCTCAATGCACCGCCATAATTTTCAACCGCATCAAACAATTTTAAGATTGAAGAATCGCTTGTGATGCGTTGAACATCTAAGTATTCAGGCCTCATCATTTTTTTATGACCATTTTAAAACAATCTTTGCTTTCTTTTAACAGTTTTGTTTTAGAATTCAACCAATATTTTAATTAATTGAATAAAAAGGTATGTAAAATGAAAAAAATATTAGTTTTAGGTCTTTTTTTGATGTCATCAAATGTTTTTGCGATGGAAGCGCCGAAACTGATAGGTGATTATAATGATTGGTCGGCATACACATATAAAGAAGGCAAAAACACCGTTTGCTATATTGCGTCGACCCCGAAACGCGATGAAGGCAACTATACAAAACGTGGCGACATATATGCTGTTGTGACCCACAGACCTTCTGATAAAAGTTTTGATGTAGTGAATTTTGTGGCAGGCTATACCTTAAAATCAAATGCCAAATTTACGGTCAAAATCGGCAAACAAACATTTTCAAACTTTTTTACCGATGCAGATAAATCATGGACGATTAATGATTCGGAAGATAAAAAACTTGTTCAAGCAATGTTTAAGGGCGAGCGTATGATTGTTGAAGGTATTTCCAATCGAGGCACACAAACCAAAGACACATATTCGTTAAAAGGGTTTGCAAGAGCATATAAAGCCATCAACGCCAAATGCGGTAAAAAATAATGGAAAAGATTGATATTATAGGCTTGTCAAAAGAGGAACTGACCGATTTTTTAGCTCAAGCGGGCGAAAAACCCTTTCGCGCAAAACAAATTTGGCAATGGCTTTATTTTAAGGGTGTTCAAAGCTTTGATGAGATGACGAATCTTTCGAAAGATTTACGTGAAAAATTAAAAGAAAGGTTTGTTTTAGCACGACCGAAAATTGTGACGGAGCAAATATCTAAAGACAAAACACACAAATGGCTTTTAGAGTTTTCAGACGGTGAGCGTATAGAAACGGTTTATATTCCCGAGCTTGACAGAGGTGCGGTTTGTATTTCGACCCAAGTCGGTTGCGCGATGGGGTGCAAATTTTGTCACACGGGTTCTCAAAAACTCACTCGCAATTTAACTGCGGGCGAAATTGTCGCTCAATTTATGATTGCACGAGATGCTTATCATGAGTGGCCGAGTCCGACAGATCAAACGCGCTATCTTTCAAACATAGTTGTGATGGGAATGGGTGAACCGCTTCAAAATGTTGAAAATGTCATCAAAGCGTTAAACATTCTTTCCGATGGTGACGGAATCGGTGTTTCAAGACGGCGAATCACGATGTCGACCTGCGGTATAGTGCCTCAAATCAATCCTGTTTTAGAAAAAACGGGTGTCAGACTTGCAATTTCGCTTCATGCGCCGAACAATCAAATCCGCAATCAAATTATGCCGATTAACAAGGTTTATCGAATCGAGCAGATTTTAGAGGCTTGCAAAGCGTATCAATCAAAAGACGGCAGTCGCTACATCACTTTTGAATATATTATGTTAAACAGCGTTAATGACTCGGTTGAAAACGCTTATGAATTGGTTGATATCTTAAAAAAACACAAAATCCGTGCCACTTTTAACCTTATTCCGTTTAATCCGTGGTCCGGATGTGATTTTGAACCATCAAAAGCGGAAAACATCAAAAAGTTTGCCGATATTTTAAATAAGGCTGGTTTTGCTTGCCCTGTGAGAGTGGCAAGAGGGCAGGATATTTCAGCAGCCTGCGGACAACTCAAATCCAAAGAAAAATTGACTTAACCCTCTCCATAAAAAACATTTAAGAGCCACCCCTCGCCGAGGCTAAAAGCCGAGTGCGTCCATGGGTCTTAAGAATTATCGAATCCTCCCCCTTGCGTTCAGAATGATCGCTTCAGAGGGGGGAGGTTTGGAGGGGGTGATAGCAAAAAAGCCTTTTCTTTTCCTGTTAGCCCTTGCGCTGTGCGGCGCATCAGCGCATCAAGGGATCTCAAAGCCGGCGTCGCGCCTACGGCGCACATACGCCGCTTCCATATAA
>JAFVFH010000062.1 GCA_017475525.1 Alphaproteobacteria bacterium
TCGCTTCCTTAGAAAAAAACAAAACGTCGCCGTTTGCGGTGAAAAATACCATCACGGGTATTTTTCATCCTCACGCCCTCAAGGGGGAGGATTCAATAAAGCCACCCCCTCCATACCTCCCCCCTCTGTTTCGCGCCAAAGGCGCTGAGGGGGAGGATTCAATAAAGACACCCTCTCCAAACCTTCCCCTTTCTTTTGGGAATTTATTAATTCTTAAGACCCCTGGACGATTGCCCGAAAGGCAATCGAGGCATGACTTTTTTGTTTATGCGCCAAGGGCAAAAACGAGGGGTGACTCTTTTGTTTGTTTTTTATATGGAAGCGGCGTATGTGTGCCTGATGGCACAACGCCGGCTTCGAGGTCCCTTGATGCGCTGATGCGCCGCACAGCGCAAGGGATGACAATAAAAGGGTGACGCGAAAGCGCAAGGGATGACTTTTAAAACTGTCATGGCTCGCTGAGCCTGAAAGGCGAATGCGTCCAGCCATCTACGAATTTTATTTTTTTTTTAATTCGTAGACCCCTTGACCTCACTTCGTTCGGAGGGGTGACTTTATTATTATCACCCTCTTCAAACCTTCCCTTTTCTGGGGGAGGATTCAATAATTCTTAAGACCCCTTAACGCGCTCGGCTTTTTAAGCCTCGGCAGGGGTGACTCTATTTTATTTTTCTCTTTTTGCTTTTCTTGCGAGCATTCTTTCAAGAAATGTCATTTTTTTCGTATCTTTTAGTGCTGTTGCAACAGATTTTTCAACCTTTGACATTTTACGTAACGTTTCGCCTGTTTGATTTTCATGTGCGATACGTTTTGCGGCAACTTTTTGTTTGGTCATGTAAAGCTGTGTATCTTCCTTGCCGTCTTTATCAAAATGTCTGATACCCTCGCTATCCCACTCAAATTCTTTTTGTTTCGTTCCTTTGTAATACACGCGCCTGTTCGAAAACGTTTCAAGGTTATCTTTATCACAACGGTTTTTCAATATACAATTACCTAATTCATCATAAAGATATGTTGAAGAATCATAAGTGGTCTTGTCTTGCACTTTGGCCTTTTCACCATTTGCATATTTATAAACACGATGAATGTCAGAAGCATAGCCTTCCTTGACGCAAAAACTTTCATCTTTTGAAAATACCGTTTCTAATTTAGAAAGCCTTTCCTCTTGTCTTTTCCAAGCCTCTTCAAATTTCTCTTTTAAGAAGACGGGAGGTTTCTTTATTTTTGTTTTTTTGGGTTTTTTGGGGCGGCTTCCGCCATAACCGGCTCCTCTCATACGAGATATTGTCATTGCGTTGGTTGTGGCTGTGACTATCGGTAAAACATTAACCATGATATTTTCCTTTTCAAAAACCGACTTTTGTTATCAGAAATCTTTTGCATTGTAGCTTTATTTTGTCAATAAGTCAAACAAAAAAATTAACGAATCGAAGTTTGAAAAAAACGAATCGCAATATCTGCCCTTTTTACATATCATATCACGCATTTTAACAAGAATACATCTTTTAGGTTGTGTTGCTTGTGACAAAAATCACGTTAAATCATACAGTTATATTTAACTTATTGATTTTATTCTTTTTTATTTTTTTTAACTTTTTTATCCACCATTGCGCAAAAAAAATATATCTGATTTTGAGGGACATAACACTTTTTTTAAAATTTTTAAAAAAATTTTTCTTGAGAATTTTCCTTATTTTTGCGACACTTAGCGTATGTTCAAAAAAATTATGTGTATACCATATATTGTTTCTTTACTTTTTGTAAACACAATATATTGTATTGAATAAAACAATTCGTTGCAACCATACTTTTTTAGTTTAAGGGATAAAAAATAAAAATGTCAGATAACAGCACCATGAGCTTTAAGAGCACATTAAAAATTGAAAATGTTTCAAAGCGCGACGGCACTCTCTCGCCTTTTAATGCCGAAAAAATTTATAATGCGATTTTAAAAGCCGGCACAACAACGGGAGAGCTTTCTGAAAAAAAGGCTCACGCTTTAACCGAAAAAGTTTTGCTTGAAATTTCTCAAAATCATGAGCAATCCGTGATTTCGATTGAAGAAATTCAAGATTATGTTGAAAAAGTTTTGATTAAAGAAAACTATTTCAAAACGGCAAAAGCATATATTCTTTATCGTGAGCGCCGTGCGTGGATGCGTCATGACAAAAAGACCATGGTTGATGTTGAAAGCTCAATTAACGAATATTTGCAAAAACTTGACTGGCGCGTCAACGCCAATGCCAACCAAGGTTATTCAAACGGCGGTTTGATTTTGAATGTGTCGGGCAAGGTGACGGCAAATTATTGGCTCAGCACGGTTTATCCGGCAGAAGTCGGTGAAGCGCACCGCAACGGCGATATTCACATTCATGATTTGGATATGCTTGCAGCTTACTGCGCTGGTTGGTCATTAAAAACGCTCTTAAAAGAAGGTTTCAACGGGGTGAGAGGCAAGGCTGAAGCCAATCCGCCGAAGCATTTGTCTGCCGCAACGGGGCAAATGGTCAACTTTATGGGAACCTTACAAAACGAATGGGCAGGCGCACAAGCTTTTTCATCTGTTGACACATATCTTGCTCCGTTTATCAGAAAAGATAATCTTCCTTATAAAGAAGTTAAACAGTGCATGCAAGAGCTTGTTTATAACTTGAATGTTCCTTCTCGCTGGGGTTCTCAAACACCGTTTACAAACTTTACGTTTGACTGGGTATGCCCTGAAGATTTACGTGATCAACACCCCTATATCGGCGGTCATATTGCAGGTCATGACGAAAACTTTATGCCGATTATCGAGGGTCAGGAAGAAATGCCGTTTACTTACGGCGATTTAAGTGAAGAAATGGCGATGATTAACCGCGCCTATATTGAAGTGATGATGGAAGGCGACGTTTTAGGCCGTCCGTTCACATTCCCTATCCCGACATACAACATGACGCCGGATTTCCCGTGGGAAGATAAGAACACCGAGCTTTTGTTTGAAATGACAGCCAAATACGGTATGCCTTATTTCCAAAACTTTATCAACTCTGTGTTAAAACCGGGACAAATCCGCTCGATGTGTTGCCGTTTGCAACTTGACTTGCGCGAGTTACTCGCCAAAGGCAACGGCTTGTTCGGATCGGCGGAACAAACGGGTTCGATAGGTGTTGTGACCTTCAACTGTGCAAGATTGGGCTATGTTTATAAAGGAAATGAAGCCGGTCTTTTCGGTCGTGTCGATGAGCTCTTAAATATTGCTCAAACCTCACTTGAGATTAAGCGCAAAACCATTCAAAACCTCATTGATCAAGGCTTATATCCCTATACAAAACGCTATCTCGGAACACTGCGCAACCACTTCTCAACCATCGGTGTGAACGGTATCAATGAAATGATCAGAAACTTTACATCTGATGAACACAGTGTCGCAGACGCTTGGGGACAGGAATTTGCCGTTAAGTTCCTTGATTATATCCGCGCCAAATTGGTGAAGATGCAAGAAGAAACCGGTCATATGTATAACTTAGAGGCAACCCCTGCCGAGAGCGCAACCTATCGTTTTGCAAGAGAAGATAAAAAACGCTATTTGGGCATCATTCAAGCAGGAACGGCAGAAGATCCGTATTATACAAACTCTTCTCAATTGCCGGTTGGCTATACCGATGATCCGTTTGAAGCTTTGGACTTGCAATCGACCTTGCAAACAAAATATACAGGTGGCACCGTTTTACACCTTTATATGAATCAGCGCATTTCATCTGCTAAGGTCTGTCGTGATCTTGTTCGCCGCGTGCTGACGAATTACAGACTTCCTTACATTACCATTACACCGACATTTTCAATTTGCCCGAAACACGGCTATCTGAACGGTGAACACAAATTCTGCCCGCTTTGCGATGAAGAAAAAAAGGCAGAAAAATTAAAGGCTCTCAAAGCCACAAACTCTAACGTTGCTTAAAACTTATTAACCATATTTTTTGAAAGGATTTTATAAAATGACAAATGTTATCAACTTTAACGACATCAAATTAACAGATGCAGAGCGTCAACCTTGCGAAGTTTGGACACGCGTGATGGGCTATCACCGTCCGGTTTCCGAATTCAACAAAGGCAAAAAGAGCGAATATTATTCACGTGTTTGCTTTTGTGAAGAAAAAGCCGTGATGCACATTGACGCAGAAAAATTAGCAGCAGAATAACATACATGTCCGATACCGGAAATTTATTAATCGGCGATGCAAGCCCTTTCAGCATCGTCGATTTTCCTTCTCACATTGCAGCTGTTGCTTTTTTGCAAGGCTGTCCTTGGCGTTGTCCTTTTTGCTACAACGCAAGCTTGCAACCGTTGAAACCGAGCCAGCCTTCCGACTGGACTTTTGAAAAGTTTTTGAAATTTATTGAACGCCGTAAGGGCATGTTGGACGCTGTCGTTTTTTCAGGCGGCGAGCCTTTGGTGCAAGAAGGTCTTTTTGATGCCATCAAGAAAGTCAAAGATTTAGGATATACCGTCGGGCTTCATACGGGCGGCTACCGGCCGGAGCATTTAAGAAAAGTTCTGCCTCTTTTGGATTGGGTCGGCTTGGACGTTAAAGGGCCGAAAGCAAAATACAAAGCGTTAACCGGTGGTTTTGATGCATTTAATGAGATGGAAAAAAGCCTTCAAATTCTTTTAGATTCCGGTATTTCTTTTGAATGCCGCACGACCTGCGACCCGCGCGAATTAACGGTTGATGATTTATTTGAACTCGGCACGTTTTTGAAAAATAAAGGCGTCAAAGAATATTATTTGCAAAAATACCGTCCGATAGAATCAGACAAATCAACAACGGACACAGCCTGCGAATTGCTCATATCAGATGAAAAGCTGATTCCTTTTTTAAGCCAATCCTTCGAAAAATTCGAGGTGAGAAGATAAAAACTTTATTTTCTTTTTGAAAAAGTAAAGGATAACGCTTTATCCTTTACTTTTTATGTTGACTTGTTAAGGATAATGACTTATATTTTAATAAAATCAAAAAGGAGGACATTTTGAAACGTGGTATTCAAGGACAATTCATTCAACATTCCGTCGCATCTGAAACATATCAGGTTTATATCCCCAATCCTTTACCGCCAAAGCCGGATATTAATTTTTCTGAAATTTTAGGATTATTTGAAAAAGCCAATCGTGCAATTGCGGAACTGAATACGGTAACTCATACAACCATTGATCCGTCTGTTATCAACTATATGTATGTCAGAAAAGAAGCTGTTCTTTCTTCACAGATTGAAGGGACGCAATCAACGTTAAATGATTTATTGAAATATGAATCGGAACAAACAAAAGGTATTCCCGTTGAAGACGCTTCGGAAGTTTCTTCTTATGTTGCGGCACTAAATCATGGTTTGAAAAGAATCGAAGAAGGTTTTCCTTTATCTTTAAGGCTAATCAGAGAAATTCATAGAATTTTACTGACAAATTCCAGAGGACAAAACAAAATGCCGGGGGAATTTCGCACTTCTCAAAACTGGGTAGGGGGTACTCGCCCCGGAAATGCGCGATTTGTTCCTGTTTCACCGGAAAAACTGATGGGTGTCTTATCTGATTTAGAAATATTTATGAATACGGACGACCGGATTCCGGATCTTATTAAAGCGGCGTTTATTCATGTTCAGTTTGAAACGATTCATCCTTTTTTAGACGGAAACGGTCGTCTTGGCAGACTGTTAATAACATTTTTCTTATGTATCAAAGGTGTTTTAGATTCGCCATTTTTGTATTTAAGTTTATTTTTCAAAAAGAACAGAGCTTTGTATTACGAGGCTTTAAGTGCGGTTCGATATGACGGTGATTGGGAAAATTGGCTGCGCTTTTTTCTTGAAGGCATCATTGAAACATCAAGTGATGCAAAATCAACACTGATGGCGATTCAAAACATTTTTTTAAGCGATGAGAAAAAAATAAAAACTCTCAAACGGGCTTCGGAATCTGCATTAAAAGTATTCAAAGCCTTTCAAAAAAAGCCGATTTTGAGCGTTGCGGAACTCTTAAATATGACAGGCTTAACGAAACCGACGATTATCAAATCGCTTAAGCATTTGATGGATTTGGAAATTATTTCAAACCACTCTGAAAAAAAGTGGAGACAGTTGTATACTTATCAAAAATATACAGATATATTGTCATCGGATGAGAAATAATTGCCAAATTGTTTAAAATGAGGGGATAGAATTAAAAAAAAGAGGCTTAGTCAAGCCCCTTTTTTTAATTAAAAGACTTCTTGATGTATTAATTAAGCACACCGCCGCTATGGGAACATTCACATTTATCGTTTTCGCAGCGCCAACTCGTTGTAGGAGGACAGTTATGTTCTTCTTCGGGTGTTTGTGGTGCTGGAGAAACACTACCGGATGTTTCAGAACCTCCTGTTTCTTGAGAAGAATTTTCGTTACCGCCCGTTGTTTGAGTGCCGGAGCCTGTTGTTTCGCCGCTCAAATTAGTTGTCGCTTCATCAGATGAAGAAGCTGTGCCGCAATCGGCGTTTGACGTACCCTTGCGCGCTGTCATACCTGAAAAGACAATGCTCACACTGTTTGTCGAACTGTCAGACGTTGCGGCCACGGCTTCGGATGAGCTGTACTGTGCGCAATCCCGATCTGTTGCTTTTGCGTTTGTGCTTATCAATAGCGTAAGTGCCATAATAAAAATGATTTTTTTCATGATTTTTCCCCGAAAGTTAATATTAATCGTTTGTATTTTCTGATGAAAGTTCAATATTCATCAGTGTTGCATTTTCAAGATTGTTACCGTCCATACCGAGCGCAACAGCCACTTTTTGCGGTAATCCCTCAATGTCTATCTTAAAGGCACCATTCGTTGTATTTGCATAATCAACCGCATACACATAAACATTGCCCTTAAACGGATGGATGGCTTGACCGTCTTGCACCATCTCGGCAGGAATGGCATTTAATCTGATAGCCATTGTTGTGCCGCCGGTTTTGCTTGTGCCTAAAGCCGAATAATCATACTGCCCTTGAAATGAGGTGATGATATTTGTGGCAATCATTTGAATTTCGTCTTGAAGTTTGTTTGTTTTGTGCTTTTCCATCGCTTTGGAATATCCTGCGAGTGCTCCTGCTGATAAAACGCCGATAATTGCCAAAACACCAAGCATCTCAACCATACTTCTACCCTTTGAATCCTCCCCCTTGCGGTTGGCATGAATGCTTACGAGGGGGGAGGTCCGGTGGGGGTGAAAAGATCTATCTGATTTTTTATTATTCTTATCCATAACTATTCTCCAATTTAAAAAATTAAAAGTCACTTTCGAGATGAAAAGTGACTGGAAGCGCAAGACTATACACAACGATAGTGCGATATATTTACCGCAATGGTTTATTTTACCGCCTTCCAGTCTTTTGACTTTCAGGCTCGTTGTGTTATAAGGGCTTGCGACCCCAGACAGACATTTCATCCATCACCTTTGATTATAGCAATGAATCATATAAAAGTAAAGATAAAAAACATTGACGAATTTTCAAATTTTTGTTATATTTTCTTTGAAAGGATAAATCATGCTCTATCTTCAATATTTGCCTGAATTTGATAACTACGGCATCAAAAAAGAAGATGTCGCCCTTGAAGCTTTGCAAAGAGGCACGCCTGAAATCAGGCTTTCTGCCGAAACAAAAGAGAAACTAAAGGCTTCAAAGGCGCCTCTTGCAACGGTCGCTTTTTTGATGGGGCAGGATAAATCTCAAGACGGTACGGAATACTACACCATTGATAAAGACTATTTAACAAGCATTTTAAGAACCGGTGCCGATATTAAGTTTTTAGATTATGACCACACACAAAAACAGCTCAAAGGTTGTGATGGTCTTATTTTGCCCGGCGGTTCGTTTGTTTCGCCCGATATTTTTTATTTTTACAAAACAGGTCATAAAGAAGACATTTTATCCAAGCGCGCAAAAGCCTATATCGAAGCCATTATCTCAGCTCAGGTCGATCATAACAATATGCCGATTTTGGGTATCTGCGCCGGCGCGCAAATGGTCGGCGGACTTCATAACCTTCATATGCACCGTAGCTTAAAAGACGAGCACCCGTCAAATATCTCACATAAAAGCAGCAAAGCTCATGCACACGATGTTGTGGTTGATAAAACATCGCCGCTTTATCAAATCATGGGCTTAAATCAAGAAAGAATTGCCGTCAATTCGCGCCACAGCGAAGCAATGGTTGAAGAAAAGCTCCAAAAGGCTCTCCCAACGGATATGAAAATTTATGCCACCTCCTCTTTAGACAACATCCCTGAAGCATGGGGCAACGAAGAGCGCCATATTTTGTGCATTCAATGGCACCCTGAAAACTTAGCTGCCAAAGGTGATACCTCTATGCAGCGCATTTATGACTGGCTCACTTTGGAAGCTCAAAAACATTCCAAAGAAAAGCATCTTGATTTTTTGCAGTTCAAAGACAGACTCATAAAATCTTACTGATCTTCAATCACATCAAGGGTTGAATCAATGGTCAAAATCTGTGGCAGAATTTGAGCGTTTTCACTGTCTTGATGATAATAAACATAAAGCGGTACACTGCTTCTGCCGTAACTTTTTAAGGCCTTGAAAATGTCTTCATCACGGTTTGTCCAATCCGCTTTGAACAAGCGTATGTTGTTCTCTTGAGCTTTTTTCAAAAAAGTATCGGAATCGAGCACCGTTTTTTCATTTAACAAACAAGTCAAACACCATTTTGCGGTGAAATCAATCAATACGGCATCCCCGTTATCTAAAGCTTCTTCAAGCGCTTCTTTTGAATACGGTTCCCACATATCGTCATTTTGCTTTAAGCCGATTTGATGATAAAAAACCCACCCGAGCCAAAAAATCGTCAACAAAATCGGAAGGCTCAACACATATTTCAAGCGCACCATCCAAATCCCCGGCTTCGGCATGATTTTTTTGAAATTTTTCGGGAACATCTCAAGCATTGCAAACGGAACCGCATAACCAAAGCCTAAACTTAAAAACATCGGGAAATATATCTCCGCGCTTTCAAACATGGCGTATCCGATGGCCGCACCCATAAACGGACCCGTGCAAGGGCTTGCAATCAGCACCGCAAAGAAACCGGTTAAAAACGAATGAATGCCCGATATATCGGAAAGCTTGGTTAAAAACGGCAAATTGAGGTGCCAAACATCCAAAACAAACAACAAAATCACAATAAAGAGCAAAATCATCGCGCCGATAAAATACGGCGACTGGAGCTGAAACCCCCAACCATAAGCAAAACCTGCTTTTTTGAGGTAGAAGAGCACGCCCGCAACTGCTAAAAACGAGCATAAAACACCCGATGTATAAGAAAATGCACGCCAAAATCTTCCCCCACCGGCGCCGGCTTTTTGCACCATTGCAAGCGCTTTTAAGCTCAAAACGGGGAACACACACGGCATCAAATTCAAAACCATACCCCCAAAAAAGGCGAGCATCAATAAAATCCAAATGTTTTCAGGCTTTTTTTCAAGCTCGACTTCATAAGTCCCCTTGTCTGTGAAAAGCAGTCCCCACGCCGGAAAATCCGAGCTTTGTGTTTCAATTTTGAGTTTTGAGTTTAGAGTTTTCTGATAAGCATCCGCGCTTAAAACATCTCTTTGTCCCGCAATAAAGAAAAGCACATTTTCATCAAAGCCTTTGAGCTCTATTTCAAGGGTGCCGTTTTTGATTTCGGCTTTGAGTTTTTTTGGCGCTTTTATGGGAAACGTTTTGAGCGCTTTTTCATATTCTTTTTCAAAGTTATTTGAAGTATCTGCTCCGATTTCAAAGACGGCTTCTTCAGGTTCGCAATAATCTTTGCACGCCGTCCATGTGATTTTAAGTTTATTGTTTTTTTACACATTCAGCAAATAATAAGCCTTACCGCTAAACCCGTATTGTGTGATGATTTCATCGTATAGAAATGTTTCGGGCGAGCTTGTTTTGAGCGGTTTTATTTTTTCACCGTTTTCAAAAAATTCTGTCGGCACGCCGGCGTCTCCCGGATTTTCCCACGAAATATGCCACCCGTCTTTGAGCTCAAAACAGGCTAAAACATCAACATTTTCACCCGCTTCTTTTGTTTCAAGATTTAATTTGAGTTTGTCGTTCTCAAAAAATGCTCCAAAAACTTTTGTCGGCAAAAAAATGCAGGCAAGCGCAAAAAAAAGTATATTCAGCCGATGTTTCTTCAAGTGCTTCTTCCTTTATTCATAAAGCGGCGGTAAAGGTTTTTTATCATTTGTGTGTTGTTTCCTTTGTTTGATTGCCTTTTTGAAAACTTTTCGAAAATTTTTTTCATCAAAAGCTTCTTTTTTATTTTCATCATACAATGCGCGTTGAAGCGAATCGAGCGCTTTTTTCAAATCTTCATTATTTAAAATTGTTGCCACATCGTTTAAGTTGACAACATTTGCCTGCTGATATTTTTTAGACGTCCATTCGATTAAGTGTGCTCTTAAAGCCCTTAAATCTTTTTTCTTAGATGTTTTTATAATATCTTTTTCGCTTATCTTTTTAGGCTTTTTTTGCTTTTTGGGTTTCAAAAACAAACAGGTTAGCACAATGCCCGCCAAAAATGCGACACCGATTTCAAAAATCGAAAAGCCCTGTTTGGGGGATTGGCTTGTTTGCGGTGTTTCTTTTGTTTGGGGCAATAATGTTTTTTCCGGTTTTTTACGAGCGCTTGAAAGCACTTTTATTTTTTCTTCTTTTAAGACGGCTGTTTTGATTTCGCCTGTTTTCACATCATACCACGGCACCTTGATTTGAGGCAAAACAATCTCGCCGCCTTTTTTAACCACAATCGTGTCAAGCGTTGTTTGCACCCCTGTGACGGTGTTTGCCGAAACAATGGTTTGTGAGCTTGGTTTTTCAGGATATTGTTTAACATCTTCGTTTGAAATCAGCTCAAGCTCCGGAAGCTGTGAATCGCTCAAACCGACAGCTGTCAAAGTTATTTGCCGAATAAGCGTTGATCCTTCTGAAAGTTGGTGCGGCATATCCACAAATTTTGCCGATATTTTGACATCTTCGGCCGGTAACCACCATTTTGAACCATAGTTTTTTGGCACCGGCAATACCTCTATTTCTTCGCCTTTTGCTTTCAAACTGATTGGGGTTTCAAACCCCATCAATGAGGGCATATTGATTGTAAAAAATCCGTTGCCGAAAATCGTGTTGATATCCGGTTTTTGAAAAACAACCCCCGTTAATTTCACATCCGGAATTTTAATCTTTCCGCTTGACTGTGCAAAAAGCGCATATAAAAACGTGATTTCGCGTTTGCCCTCTGCTGTTTTTCGAACCTGCGGTTCGCCTGCCTGTTTGATGATAAAATCCGTCGTCGGCTCAAACTCAACAGCCAAATTTTGAAGTTGTCCCTCATCTGTCAGTTTCACAACATAGTCAATTTTTTGTTGCACAAAAGGTTCTTTTTTGCTTTTAACGTCCGCCTGAAGCTTATACAAAGGCTCTTTTGTTGTGTTTTCATCAGAGGATAAGTTATCTTCATCATTTACCGCGTCTGAAATTTCGATTGTAATCGGCTTCGTCTTTTGTGTTCCGAGCGAAATTTGAGGAATAACGATTTTTCCTTTTTTGTTCGGAAGTATTGTCAGCTCCCATGTCGTTTCTATTGTTTTTTGCCCGTTTGTAATGTAAACCTGCCTCGAAACAGCGGTTGAAACAACATTGAAAAAATCCTTTAAGACGCTTAAATCAGGCGACATTGAGGCGTCATCATCCGAGGTGATTTTCAAAACAATAGGCTCGTTCGGACCATACGTTTGTTTTTCAACATCAGCCGTCACACCGCTTATTGCGGCATCGCTCAAAAACAAAAGTCCGAAAAAAAATATTATCGCTTTTTTCATTTTAATTTCCATATCTGTTTTTCATATATTCTTGTTTGATAAAGGCTTTCAAAAGTCCGCCCGGATCGTCTTTAATCTCTCTGAATTTTTGCTCGCGTGCCTGCACGGTTTCGTTGTATTCTTCAGCCTCTTGCTCTTTGGCAGGCATTTGAGGAATCTCTTGCTTTTCTTGGCTCATGTCATTCTTCAATTCGTTTTCATTATCATCCTTTGCGCTTGATTGCTCATCTGCTTTGTCTTCGCTCTCATCAAATGAAGACTGTTGTTGCTCTTGTTCTTGTTGTTCGTTTTCTTTATCGTTTTGAGCGCCGGTTTCTTCATCTGTCGCCGTTTTATCCTCATTGTTTTCATTTTCCGAGGCTTGCTGATTATCCTGAGTTTTGTTTTGATTTTGTGGATTTTCTTGTTTTTTGTTTTCGGAATTTTGACTTTGATCTTGATTTTGCATCATCTTTTTCAAATATTCGAGATTAAACTTTGCGTCTTCATGATTCGGATTTTCTTTCAAAACCTTTTCATAAGCCTCTATTGCCTGCGGAATTTTTCCGCCTTTGGCAAGCGCGTTTCCCAAATTATAAAGCGAGGTCACATCGTTTTTTTTCTTATATATTTCAATGGCAGCCGGATAATTTTTTGCCTTATACAAAGCGGCTCCTTTCCAATCTTCGTTTTCAAATTTTTTTGCCGCTTTATCAAATTCGCGCGCCTTGAAATAAATGGCTCCTTCTTGGTTGTTGTTAAACAAAAATCCGGCTTCGGCATGAAAACTCAATAAAACAAAAGCGAGAACGAGCGCCCCTTTTCTGAAAAAATAGAGCAAACAAAATACGAGAGCAAAGACAAACCAATATCCGTTGTCTTGAGCCACACTGATCATCTCATCTGTTTTTTGTTTGTTATCAGGGGTTTGTGCCTTCAAGAAAGAAACCAGCTTTTCGCTTGTTTGCATATCCGCATATTCACCCCCGCCGGCTTTTGCGATTTTTTCAAGCTTTTCATTTTTGCCGAGTGAGAGCGCAAAAATGCTCGTTTTGAACCCGTCTGTTAAGGCGTTTTGTGCTTGTTTCAGAGCCTCGTCAAAGCCAAGTGACGTGTCATGGGTTAAAACCAAAATCTGACCTTGATGAAATCCGCCGTCTTTGAGCCTTTGCACCGCAAGCTCCAACGCTCTGTCAAGTCTGTTACCGCCTATGGGCATAATGTTTGATTGAATGGAGGGAAGTAAATTTTCAATGATTTTATAATCTTGTGAAAGCGGGCTGATTAAAAACGGCTCATAGGTATAAACAATCAGCCCCGACGGCGCCGCTTTGGTCTTCTCAAAAATATCGCTGATTTCGATTTTTGCACGGGCAAGACGTGAAGGGCGAATATCTGTTCTGTTCATATCGGATGATAAATCTAAAACAATCATCAACGGCATTTGCTGCTTCTGTGCCGGCTCCAAATGTTTTTGAAAGCTTGGTCCTGCAAGCGCTATCACGGCAAAAATAAGCCCCAGATATTTCCAAAATGAGCGCATATTTGAACCCGCGCTTTCTTTTTTTTCAAGCAAATATTGCAAAAGCGGCGCATCACAAACTTTTTCCCATGAACTGTTTTGACCGCCTTGCTTTTTTTCAAGCAAAAACATGAGCAAAACAACCCCGAAAAGCCATAAAAACGCCGGCCTCAAAAATTCAAATTCGCTCATTATCTTCTCCTTGTCCAAACGGTTTTAAGGAAAACTCCGAAACACATAAGCACAAACCCGACAAGAAGCGGCCAATAATATAATTGTTTTTTCGGATAAATTAAATTTTCTTCAAAATCTTGCGGTTCGAGTTTGTCAATCTCGCGATAAACATTGATGAGCTCGCTTAAATTATCTGCCTTAAAGAACTGACCTTTCGTTTGATCGGCAAGTTGTTTTAAGCTTTGTTCATCAAGTCCGGAATTTGAAATTCCGAACAAATTTTTCATCAATGAAAACTGCTCAGAACCGATACCTACCGTATAAACCTTAATCCCTTCCTCTTTTGCAAGCTTAATCGCCTGAGGAAAAGAAATGTTTCCGTCGTTGTTTTCCCCATCGGTTAAAAGCACAATCACCTGCTTGTTTTTGTCTGTTTTGCTTTGGCTCAAGTTTTTGAGCCCGAGCGCCAACGCATCGCCGATTGAGGTGCTTTGACCGGCCATCCCTGCCTGCATCATTGCTAAAACATCTAAGAGCGCTTTTTTATCAAAAGTTAAAGGTACTTGCTGATAAGCTCTTGTTCCAAACAAAATAAGTCCCATTCTGTCGGTCGTTCTTTTTTGCACAAAATCCGAAACAACCGCTCTCACCGCCTCCATACGCTCCAAGCGCCTGCCCTGATACAAAAAATCATCCTCAAGCATTGAGGTTGAAATATCGGTGATGAGCAATATATCGCGCCCTTTGTTTTGAAGCCTTAGCGGTTCGCCCGTTTGAACAGGTTTCATCAGAGCCAAAACCACACACGCATAAACAAGCCATAAGAGTGTTTTTGAGGCTGAAAAAGTCTTGTTTTTTTGTTTGTTAAAAAGCCCGCCCGAGGCATTTTTAATGTTTTTAAAATCTTTCACAAACGGGATTCTCAGCGCTCGTCCGCCTCTTGTTTTCAAAGCGGGTAACAATCTTATCAAAAATGGCAACAGGATAAGCCATATCATATAGGGATATTCAAAGCTTATCATAAATTTTCCTCCACCCAAAGGCGCGCAAAATTTTTCAAGGCTTCAAAATCTTTTTTTTCAATGTTTGAAGAAAGCGGCGCATAAGGCGCGTTGACCAGCAAATCTATTTGCTTCTTTGATATTTTATGAAATGTCTTTTTTTGCAAAAAATCTGCCCATTCTTTGCCGTAGAGCGATACGGCTTTTTTGTATTTGACTTTGCAAACGCGTCTTAAAATTTCTGAAATTTTGCAAACATCTGCCATATTTTCGTGCTGAAGTGTTTTGATTAAATTAAGCGCATAACGTTTTTTGCTTTTGAAATAAAGGTGCTTCAAATAAGGCGAAAACAGCACCAAAAGAGCCGTGATCACCAAAAAACAAATTACCCCGTAGCCCAAGGGAAAACGTGTTATCTCTTGTGGCAAATGAATATCTCTTAACTCAGGTAAGTCGTCCACTTTTTTAAGCCTTTCTTCTCATACGGTTTAATGTATGATTGTTTTTATCAAATATCAAGACGGATTTTTTTCTTTGCTTAAAACGTATGCCCGAAAGTGTTTTGTTCAAGCTTTTGCTGTTCTTTAATCTCAATTTTGCGCATCGCATCTAAAGCACAGGCATTTATGAGTTTTTTGAGCAATTTTGAAGCAATTTCCTGCTCGTTATCTCCCGCACTGAAAAGCAAAAATCTGTTTTGTGAAGATGTAAGTGTTTCATCTTCCAAACCTGAAATTTCAAGTGCGACCACCATTTGCAACCTTTTATGCGTTTCATCTAAAGCATCGACTTTCGCTTTTAAGAGCTTTGGCAAAATGACATAATCCGCCAAATCTTTGTCCTGCGTCAGATAATAATACGGATTATTGTCCAACTTGTCTTTCAAAAGAACAGTTTGTTTTTCAGATGTTGCACCGTTGTAATATTCAAAAGGCGCAACATAAACAAGCGCCACATTTTCAAGATTTTGCGGCTTTAATGTCAACCCCGCGTCAACAGATGAAATGATTTGCGCAATATCTTCCTCACTTATTTGTTCCGCTTCGTGGTATTTTGAAATAAATTCTTTGCGCACATTTTCAATGTTCTGCGGATTGATAAAACCACTGACTTCTACACACACTTTTTCTTCATCCGATTTGCTGACTTTTGAGCTTAAATCTTCCACAAAATCATCAACCAAACGATAAATCATTACATTTAAGTCATGATCGTTTAATAGTTTTTTGTCTTCTTTTAATTCCGGCAGGCTTTTAAGCCCCAAAAAAACGGCCTTGTCAACAGCTCTGATACGTGCGCTTGAGGGGCTTTCCCCCTCAAGCATTTTCTCACAAGCGTTGGCCTTAACTTCCACACTTTCAACTTCTTGAGCTGAAGCGGAAAAGGCAAAACAAACGCTCAAGACCAACCGTAAAAATCGCATTATAACCAACTCTTGTTATCTGCCCTTTTCACAATTTCCGTCCACGTGTTGACGGTCTTTCCATGATTGTCAACAAGTTTTGTTATATACTTAATGGCCGGTACATCTTTAGATTCGGTGTCAAACCATTCGGCTGATGTTTTTAAGGTGTAGTCAGCCTCGCTCGGTACGTTTGTTAAAGTAAATGTGCGCGAACTTCCAACCTGTGCCTTAAAAGCACGCACCCCGTCATCAATACCTGCCGGCAAATCACTTTCTTTTGAAATCGGATTTTCGACATAGAGCTTGACTCCCGGTTTTTTCGAATATATGCCGTAGGTGTCTTTAATAAAGCGGTTGAACGCACGAGATGACGCCATTTGATAAGCCTTCGGTTGAGCCGGAACAATTGTTTTTATCTTCGGTGTTTGCATATAAAAATCCGGCGTTTGTTCGTGATAAGGATGAAAAGTATCGCATTGCCCGCAGCCGCAGTTTAAAAACTGATGATCATCACACGGTCTTTTGAGCTCAACTTCCGGAACTTCTTGCACGACGCGCGGGTGCAAAACTTCGCGACAAGGCTCCGGTGTATTCACGCAGGCGCATGGATTGATCTCTTGAACGGGCGCTTGATAAACAACCGGCATCGGTGCAGGTTCGGCTTTTGCCTGACAAGACGGTTTATTGCAATACGGTGCGCAAGATGCAAGCAACGGAAACATTAAGGCGGCAACTGTTTTTTTCATGAAAAATACTCCTTAAAAAATAAATTATTATCTCAAATGTGAGCTTATATAACTTACAATTAAAAATCAAGTTGTTTTTATCTAAAAAAACAACCCGTCTTTTTGTTATACCATGCAAATGCTCAGTATAACAACGGCGGGGATAAGAAAGCGTTGGTAAGTTATTTTTCGATGTCTGAAAAATAGTTGACGGTATCTTTCGAAAGTTTTTCGGTCGCTTCCGTATCGCAAACAATGATGGCGTTATTGTGCGTTTGAACGGCAGAGATGGTCCAAACATGAGAAAGGGCGCCCTCAATGCCATGATGAAGCGCGGTTGCTTTGTTTTTGCCAAACGCTAAAATAAGAACTTCATCCGCATCCATAATGGTTTGAACACCGACGGTTAAAGCTTTGGTCGGCACTTTTGATGTGTCAAAATCAAAAAAACGAGAATTGACGCGGATGGTGTCTTGCGTTAAGGGCTGAACATGGGTGCGCGAGCAAAGTGATGTGAACGGTTCGTTAAAGGCAATGTGCCCGTCCTCGCCGACACCGCCTAAAAAGAGATGGATTCCGCCGGCCTCAAGAATGGCTTTTTCATAATTTTCACACTCTTTTTGAGGGTCTTTTTTCATGCCGTCCAAAATATGGATGTTTTCTTTTTTGATGTTGATGTGATTAAAAAAGTTTTGATGCATGAAATAATGATAGCTTTGCTCATGGTTTTCAGGCAGACCCAAATATTCATCCATGTTGAAAGTGATGACATTTTCAAAACTGACAGCACCCGATTTGTTTAATTTAATAAGCTCGGCATAGGTTTCTAAGGGGGTGGAACCCGTTGGCAAGCCTAAAACAAACGGCTTTTTTTCACAAGGGTGAAAAGCATTGATTTTATCTGCAATATGATGTGCCGCCCAAACGGAGGCTTCAAGTTTGTTTTGTTTGATAATCAGACGCATAACTGTTTTCCTTTTTTATAAATTTTGCCTTTAATGATGGTGTATAAGACATTGAGCTTTTCGCTCAATAGAATTAAGTCGGCATCATAGCCGGGGGCGATAATGCCCAAATGTTCCTGTTTCATAATGCGCGCCGGATTGGTTGATGCCATGTGGATAGCCTGCTCTAAATGAAAACCGTATGAAACGATGTTTTTGACGCAGTCTATCATGGTCAAGGCTGAGCCGGCAATCGCATTGTCGGACTTGCGGTAAAAACATTTGTCAAGATAAACTTCTTCGCCGTTGGCAATGAGCGGTTTTCTTGTTTGTTTGGTCGGTTTTAAGGAGTCGGTGACCAAAACAACTTTATCCAAAGATTTGCAGGTGAGCAAAAATTTGATGATTTCAGGGTTGATATGAATGCCGTCGGCAATGACCTCGCAGGATAGCTCGGGGTGGATAAATACGGCACCGACAACACCGGGGTCGCGGTGGTGCATACGGCTCATGGCATTGAACAAATGTGTGACATGAAAAATGCGTGCTTGCATGGCTTCAATCATTTGGGCATAGGTGGCGTTTGTATGTCCGGCCTGCAAAACAATGCCCTTTGAAAGCGCATGTAAGACAAACTCGCGCATGCCTTTGATTTCGGGGGCAATGGTCATGTTAATGATGTGGCCTTGTGCAGCTTCTAAAAACTCATCGAAAACGGCAATGTCAGGGCTTAAAACATCTTCCTGTTTTTGAACCCCCAAACGATCTTTTGAAATAAACGGGCCCTCAAGATGGATACCTAAAATGCGTGCGCCCTTTTCTTTGCCCATGGCGGAAACAATGGCTTTGATGGATTTGAGCATTTTGTCTTTCGATTCGGTGTAAAGCGTCGGGATAAACGAGGTGACGCCGTATTCGGTGAGAGCTTCAGACATCTTTAAGATGGATTTTTCAGTCGCATCTTCAACGCCGTATCCTTTAATGCCGTGAATGTGTGTGTCAATCAGGCCGGGGGTGAGGTAAGCCCCTTTGGCGTCGATGATGACGGTGTCTTTTTCAAAAGTTTTTTTCAAAAATCTTCTTTCGTTAAAGACATCAATGATTTTGTTTGATTTGATATATACCGCACAATTTTTCATGGCGGTAAAGCCGTTTAAGACTGTTGCATTATGAATACAAATAGAAGAGGACATATTTTTTTCTCCTTTATGTTTTTATACAACAAAAACAGAACCGGTTGCAAGTTTTTTGTTGAAAGAGAGGATAAAATGGGATTATATAAAATAAGCAAGCGACGTATGTGCTTTGATAATACCGGTAGGAAGAAAATGGATATTGAACACGGACTTGATGTTTTAAGAAAAAATGTAAAAATCGCGCCTCAAAATCCGGGTGTTTATCGGATGATTGCAAAAGACGGAGAGGTTTTATATGTGGGTAAAGCCAAAAACATCAAAAAACGCATTGTCTGGTACACAAAATTTGAAAAACTGCCGACGCGCTTGAAGAGGATGGTTGCCCTTGTTGACAAGATGGAGTTTATTATTACCGAAAATGAAGCCGGTGCCCTTTTGACCGAAAACGAGCTGATTAAAAGATTTCATCCGCGGTTTAATATTTTGCTCAAAGACGATAAGTCCTTTCCTTATTTGATGATAGATGTAAAAGAAGAATATCCGGCCTTAAAAAAATACAGAGGCAAAAAAAATAATTCAGCGCGCTTTTTCGGACCGTTTGCGAATGTGGGCGCGGTTTCAAATGTGATGGCAATGATGCAAAAAGTTTTTATGCTTCGCTCGTGCAGGGATTCTGTTTTTTATAATCGGACAAGGCCTTGTCTTTTATATCAAATCAAAAGGTGTTCGGGGCCGTGTGTGAATATGGTTTCAAAAGAAGATTATGATAAGCAGGTTTCAAATGTGATTGCTTTTTTGAGCGGTAAAAATACGGCAATCAAAGAAGAACTTTCGCAAAAAATGATGGAAGCCAGTGAAAATTTAGATTTTGAAAAAGCACTTGTTTTGCGTGAACAAATAAAAGCTTTGAGCGCGGTTCAGGGGGCAGGATCCGTTTTATACGGCAAATTGAGTTCGGTTGACGTGATTGGACTTTATGAGGAAAAAGGGCAGGTGTCAATCGAGGTTTTTGTTTATCGCGGAGGGCAAAATTACGGCAATGTGTCGTATTTCTTAAAGCAAACCGAAGACGCTGAAAAAGGTGAGATTTTGGAGGCGTTTATCTCGGAGTTTTACACAAATCATATTCCGCCCAAAGAAATATATGTTTCAGACCTCTTTGAGGGAAAAGAATTTTTGGAACAGGCTTTGAATGTGAAAATCTTGAACTTTGAGAGAGGCGATAAGGCCAAACTGATTGAAAATGCCGTCTTAAATGCGAAAGCGGCACTTGAGCGAAAAGTGAGCGAAACGGCAAGCATTAAGCAAAATCTTTTTGAAATGGCAGAGGTCTTTGAGTTGCCGCGTATCCCGCAAAGAATAGAGATTTATGACAACTCGCATAATCAGGGATCTTATGCGATAGGGGCAATGGTGGTGGCAACCCCCGCAGGCTTTGATAAGAAGGCTTATCGGACGTTTAACATCAAATATACTGACAACACAAATGATGACTTTGCGATGATGAAAGAAGTTTTAAGGCGTCGATTTGAACATTTGAACGAAGAAAATAAACCCGATGTGGTGCTTTTAGACGGTGGCTTGGGGCAACTGCATGCCGTGCATGAGGCCTTAAAAGATTATGACTTGAAAGGGATTCGTATTATTGCGATTTCAAAAGGCCCCGAAAGAAATGCGGGCAAAGAATTTTATCACCAAGAAGGTAAAGCAAGTTTTGCACTCGAATATCGTTCGCCGCTTGCGTTTTATTTGCAAACACTCCGAGATGAAGCGCATCGATTCGCAATCGGAACTCACAGGAAAAAACGGGCAAAGGCAATCTATAAATCGGGACTCGATGAAATTGAGGGAATAGGGGCAAAAAGAAAAAAAGATTTGCTTTTGTTTTTCGGTTCGGTTGATGATGTAAAGGCAGCTGAGATCAAAGATTTGCAAAAAGTTGAGGGTATCAGCAAAAAAACGGCTGAAAAAATATATAAATATTTTCACAAATGATTTTTTTTCATTTATGATGAGAAAAGTTCGAACGAATTTTTATAAAAAAAAGGTGATGATATGTATAACTTGCCAAATTTACTGACAATATCACGCATTGTTGTGATTCCGGTTATTTTTTTAACGCTTTATATTAACTCATTTGTGTGGCAGATGTTTGCAGCCGTGCTGTTTGTGACAGCTTCGATTACGGATTATTTTGACGGCAAGCTCGCACGTTCTTGGGGACAGACTTCGGCCTTGGGCAGATTGCTCGATCCGATTGCGGATAAGCTACTCGTTTCTTCTGCTTTGGTGCTTATTTTGGCAAAGCCTGAGATGGTTTCGTATAAAATCAGCTATATACCGGCTTTTGTGATTTTATGCCGCGAGATTTTGGTTTCGGGTTTGAGAGAATTTTTGCGCGAGGTGAATGTCGGGTTGCCGGTGACGCGTTTGGCAAAATGGAAAACGGGTTTCCAGATGACGGCACTTTCGATGATGATGTTTAACGGATTTTGGCACTGGAACGGCATCGGCGAGATGCTCCTTTGGGTTGCCGGTGTGTTGACATTTATTACGGGATATCAATATTTTGAAAAGAGTCTGAACTACATCAAAGCTCAAGAACAAGTCAAAACGGTTGAGGCGAAAATTGTGGTGAAAAAAGAAAAAAAGCCGACTAAAAAAACACCCGTAAAGAAAAAAATAACAAAAAAATCAACAGCAAAGAAAAAATAAATGACGGAAGAAAAACCGCATATTCTCGTTGTGGATGATGACACAAGACTGCGCTCGCTTTTGGGGCGGTTTTTGCGCGAACAGGGATTTGCGGTCAGTACGGCAAAAGACGCACTTCAAGCGGATATGTTCTTAAATCAGTATCACTTGGATTTGGTTGTTTTAGATGTGATGATGCCGGGGATAAACGGATTCGAATTTTTGAAAAAAATCAGACTTGAGAGCACTGTTCCGGTGCTGATGCTGACCGCAATGGGCGAAACGGACAATCGTATATACGGTTTGGAACAGGGCGCTGATGACTATTTGCCAAAGCCCTTTGAGCCGAAAGAGCTTGTTTTACGGATTAAAAACATTTTGAAACGTGTGCCACTGAAAAATACGGAAAATGCGGTTTTGAATTTTGGGTCAATTGTCTATGATATGGCTTCTAAAGAGCTCAAAAATGTGACAGGCGAGGTGATACACATCACAAATGTGGAACAACAACTCTTGAATGTTTTAGGTCAAAAAGCAGGACAGATTTTTACACGCGAAAAACTCGCAGGGCTTTTAGGTGCAGGGAATAATCCGCGTTCGGTTGATGTGCAGATTACGCGCCTTAGAAAAAAAATCGAAAAAGATTCTAAAAATCCGCGCTACTTACAGACGATTCGCGGTAAAGGATATATGCTCTTGCCGGAATAAAAAAGGAAAGAACAGTGCGTATTACTTTGCCGAAAATATTGGATTATAAAGTACACGAATTAAGGCAGAAAATTATGCCGAAAACGTTGTTTTTCAGGACAATGTTACTCATTATTGTGCCTTTGGTTGTGGTGCAAATCGTTTCGATTGTGGCGTATTTTCACGGTAGTTGGGGAAAGGTCGGTAAAAGATTATCCGATAATTTGGGCGCAAATATGGCATTTGTTGTTGCCTTAAACGAGCAAAATCCCGCGGATTTTGCAAAAGTGAAAGAATTGGCAAAAAATGTTTACGGAATGGATGTGGAATACACCACGGATGATGAAAAATACAAAGTGTTGAACACGATTGAAAACAGTAATTTGGTCACGGGTTTTTTTGAGGCGGCGCTCAAAACAAAATTTCCAAAGGCAAAAACGACCCTTTATTTAAAAAATAAAAGAAATTTGGTGGCGCTTATAGACACAAAGGGCGGATTATATCGGTTTGAGACATCAACAAAGGCTATTTTTAATTCATCTTTGTTCGGGTTTATTGCTTGGATGGTCGGAACTTCATTTTTGCTTTTCGGTGTTTCAACTCTCTTTTTAAGGGTGCAGGCAAGGTCCATTCGTGAGCTTGCCGATGCGGCGCAGGATTTTGGTAAAGGGGTGAACTCGCCTTTTAAGCCTTATGGCTCAATCGAGGTGAGAAAAGCCGGCGTTGAGTTCAACAAAATGAAGGAGCGCATTAAGCGCCAATTATCCGAAAGAACGCAAATGCTTGCAGGGGTTTCACACGATTTGCGCACGCCCATTACGCGTATGAAACTATCGCTTGCGATGATGGAGCAAACTGAAGAAAATAAAGCGTTTTTGGAAGATGTTTTGGAAATGGAAAAAATGCTTGAAGGGTATCTTTCATTTGCAAGAGGAGACGGTCAGGAAAAAAGTGTGAATGTTGATATGAATGCCTTGATTGCCGGAATTGTCGCTAAGTTTCAAACAGATAAAAATCAGGTTAAATATGAACAAAATAAAAATATAAGCCTTTTGCAGGGGCGGGAGCAAGCCTTAAAACGCATGGTTTCAAACATTCTTTCAAATGCCTGCAGGTATGCTAAAAATATTGAAGTGAAATTAGAAGAAAACAACAATCGCTTGGAAATAACGGTTGATGATGATGGTCCGGGGATTCCCGAAAACAAAAGAGATGAGGTGTTCAAAGCCTTTTATCGCTTGGAAGAATCACGCAACAAAGAAACAGGCGGTGTCGGCTTGGGGCTTTCAATCACAAAAGATATTGTGCGCTCGCACGGTGGAACAATAAGGCTGTCGGACAGTCCGATGGGCGGATTAAAAGTTGAGATTAAATTGCCACTTTAGAAAAAAATAACAACTTTGATGGGGAACTGATATAAATGAATAGAACAGCTGTTAAAATGGCAGAATATTTTTTGTTGTTTTTTATGATAGCAACAATGTTAAGATTGGCAACAACGGCTGACGTTGTTCAATGGGGTATGCTCAACGGATATACGGTAATTTTTGCTTTGGTTTTTACTTTGGTTTGCGCTTTATATGATTTTTCGACTTATCATTTGTTTTTGTGTTTGGCGTTTATCGGAGTTTATCTTTTGGGCGTGGCTCTTAAATATTTAACAAATTCGGTGGTCTCCGAACGCGAAATTTTATATACGGCAGGTTTCGGGGTTTTGGCTTATGCTTTGCCGGCTCTTTTGCTTTATGTTTCAGGATGTGTCGCAAAAAAGCCGTTTCGAAAAATTTTGAAAGTTTCGGCGAGTGTTGTTTTGACTATATTTGTTTTGCCCCCTCTCATTTATGCAGGCTATTTTATTGCAAGCGAAAAACATTTTCTTCAAGCTGACAGCATTTTGGCTCTTTTTCAAACAAATTTTTCGGAAATTTCGGCGTATTTGGCAGAGCAAAATTTGTGGCTTTGGACAGCAGGCTCCGCTTTTATTTTATTGACCGCCGGTTTGTTTACGGTCGGTTTTATGCGCTTGAAAATATCAAGTGCTGAAAAAACAAAAACAGCAATCGTCTTGTCGCTTGTGTTAATATACAGCGCTTTATGTGTTTTGCCGAAGCTCAACCAAACCTTTGTTTTAAGAATAGGCGCCGGTATATACGAAACATTAAAGAGTTTTAAGGCTTATGAAGAAGGAAAAGAAGAAAGAATGGCAAGATTGGCAAGCTTAAAAAATTTTTTAAGATCCGACGATGAAAAAGGAATTTATGTTGTGATTATGGGCGAATCAACAACGAGAAAGCATATGTCGGCGTTCGGCTATGAAAGGCCGACGACACCGTGGCTCGAAAAAATGAAAAACGACGAAAAGGCAATTCTTTTTGAAAATGCCTATTCAAGCCATGTGCACACCGTTCCGACGGTGCAAAATGCTTTTTCTTCCAAAAATCAATATCAGGAAAAAGAGGTTTCAAAAACTTATTCAATCACGGAAATTGCAAGGGCTGCCGGATTTGAAACATATTGGATTTCTAATCAGGAGCGCTTTGTGAAAGCCGATATTCCGATTTCGGTGATTGCGCAGGCGGCAGACCATCAAAAATATATTAACGAACACGTCGGAAGCAAAATTATGTCAACTTATTATGATGATGAGCTGGTTAAATTTTTCCCGAAAATAAAAACGGCGCAAAAAACATTGATTATTTTCCATTTAATGGGGTGTCATGCGATGTATAAAGACAGATATCCGAAATCTTTTAATTTTTTTGACGGCAAAAACGAAAAAACAAATGAGTATGATAATGCGGTTGCGTTTAATGATTTTGTGATTTCAAAAATTTACGAACGTGCAAAACAAGAAGAAAATTTTATGGGTTTGATTTATTTATCTGACCACGGAGAAGATCCGGACAACGGGAATGCACATGACAGCTCAAAGTTTGTGTATCAGATGAGCCAAATTCCGCTTGTGATGATTTTTTCGGATAAATGGAAAGAAAAACACAAGGATATTTATTTGCAATTGCAAAAGAACAAAGACAAATATTGGACAAGCGACCTGTTTTATGATATGATTGTTCATGTTATGGGGATAAAAAATGTTCCGGACAGGGTTGAAAAAATGGATATTTCTTCTCCAAAATATGATATGCCCGTCGAAATTCTCACAACACTTGAAGGACAAAAACGCATTAAAGACAGCTTGAAGGCAAATTAAAGCGAACAATGGCTTTATTTTTCATCTGAGAGCGAAAATAAAAAAAATTGCCGGAGGATATCCGGCAATAAGAAACCATGTTTTTATCTTATCTTCTGTCACCCATGATGCGGAGAAGATTTAAGAACAGATTGATAAAGTCCATATAAAGCGATAAGGCGCCGGCAACGGCTTTTTTCGTATAAGTGCTTTCATCATCTGCAGCAAAATAAAGATTGCGTATCATTTGTGTGTCAAATGCCGTTAAGCCGACAAAAATAGCAACGCTGATGTATGAAAGTGCATAATACATCGCGGGGCTTTTCAAGAAAATGTTGACGATGCTTGCGATGATAACGCCCCATAAGCCCATAATCATAAACGAGCCCATTGATGTTAAGTCACGCTTGGTGGTATAGCCGTATAGACTCATGGCGCCGAATGTGCCTGCCGTGATTAAAAAGACACGCGTCATCGAAGATGCCGTATAAATGAGCATAATCGGAGCAAGGGAGGCGCCCATCAATGCCGAAAATCCCCAGAAAGCGGCTTGAACCTGAGAAGATGTGCCGCGTGCAACAAGGTGGTTGAACAAAAAGACCATCAAAAGCGGGCTCAAAAACAAAAGCCAACCCAAACCGCTCAAGCCCGTTTTGGTGAAAAAGAGGTTGAAAAGCGGGGTGTTTAAGGTGCCCCATGCGGTAAGTGCGGTCAGGCACAAGCCCCCTGCCATGTAGTTATAAACTTTGAGCATAAAAGAGCGCAAGCCTTCATCGACATTTGCACGTTCGACCGCGGGGGTATAAGATTTGATTTCCATATTTTTCTCCTTTGTTAAAATATCTGATTTAAATATAGGTTTTTTTTATTAAAAAATCAATAAAAAGAATTGGTCAAAAATCGTTGATAACTTAAAAATTGATTTTGGTAAAATTTTTTGGTTGTGATATAGTGTTCAAAGCTAAATAAAATAAAGGAAAAACAGGTATTAAAATGACTGATTTATCAAATGAAGAATATTTGAAAAGCGAACAAGAATACAACGCCGATTCGATTAAGGTGTTAAAAGGCTTAGACGCGGTTAGGAAAAGGCCGGGCATGTATATCGGTGATACTGATGACGGATCAGGGTTGCACCATATGATTTATGAAGTGTTGGACAACGCCATTGACGAAGCTTTGGCCGGTTATTGCGATAAAACTGAAGTCATTTTAAACCCCGACGGATCGGCAACAATCAGAGACAACGGGCGCGGTATGCCTGTCGATTTGCACAAAGAAGAAGGCGTGTCGGCCGCTGAAGTGATTATGACCGAGCTTCACTCGGGCGGAAAGTTTGATAACAACTCGTATAAGGTTTCGGGCGGATTGCACGGCGTTGGTGTGTCGGTGGTCAATGCGCTTTCAACATGGCTCAAACTTAAGATTTGGCGAAACGATAAAGAATATTATGCCGAATTTGCAAACGGCAATGTGGTCAAACATGTTGAGGTGATAGGTGATGCGCCGGGGCGTCACGGAACGGAAGTTTCTTTCTTGCCGAGCCCAGAAACATTCACTTTAACGGAATTCTCGTTTGAAACGCTTGAGCGTGCCATCAGAGAAAAGGCTTTCTTAAACTCGGGTGTTTATTTGAAGCTCATTGACAACCGCGGTGCCGAAAGAAAAGAAGAAGATTTTCACTATGAGGGCGGATTATCGGCATTTGTCGAGCATTTGAACAAATCAAAAGCGCCGTTGCATGAAAATATTATCTCATTTTCGGGCGAAGAAAACAATATTTCGGTGGAAGTGGCTTTACAATGGACAAACGCATATAACGAAAGTATGCTTTGCTTTACAAACAATATTCCGCAAAAAGACGGCGGTACGCACCTTGCGGGTTTCAGAGGGGCTTTGACGCGCTCAATCAACAACTATATTTTGGAAACGGGTTTGCTCAAAAAAGAAAAAGCCGTGATTACGGGTGAAGATATGCGCGAAGGTTTGACCTGCGTTTTGTCGGTGAAAGCACCGGATCCGAAGTTTTCATCGCAAACAAAAGATAAGCTTGTTTCTTCGGAAGTCAGACCTGTTGTGGAAGGTGTGGTTGGCGAAAAATTAAAAGAATGGCTCGATGAACACCCAAATGAAGCCAAGATTATTGTCGGCAAAATTGTTGAAGCCGCAACAGCGCGTGAGGCCGCAAGAAAAGCGCGCGAGCTCACAAGAAGAAAAGGCGTTTTGGATATTTCAACATTGCCGGGCAAACTCGCGGATTGTTCCGAAAAAGACCCCGCACTTTCCGAAGTGTTTATCGTCGAGGGTGATTCGGCAGGAGGTTCAGCTAAACAGGGACGCGACCGCAAAAACCAAGCGATTATGCCCTTGAGAGGTAAGATCTTAAATGTGGAACGTGCGCGTTTTGACAAGATGTTGAACTCGGCTGAAATCGGGACGATTATCACTGCTCTCGGCACAGGTATCGGGCGTGATGATTTCAACGCCGACAAATGCCGCTATCACAAAATTGTGATTATGACCGATGCCGATGTCGACGGTGCGCACATCAGAACCCTTTTGTTGACATTTTTCTATCGCCAAATGCCGGAACTTATTGAAAGAGGATATGTTTATATTGCTCAGCCCCCGCTTTACAAAGCCAAACGTGGTAACTCAATCATTTACCTCAAAGATGACCGCGAAATGGAAGAATATTTGATTTCGGGCGGAACAGATGAGGCTGTTTTGGAAACGGCGACAGGTGAAAAAATTATGGGTCAGGATTTGGCAGAACTCGTTCGCCAAACCATGAAAGCTAAAAGTTTGATGACAACGCTTTCAATCAAAGCGCCGGAGAAAATTTTGGAACAAATGGCGATATACGGGTTGTTTAATCAAGAGATTTTGAGCAACAAAGAGGCTTTGGCGCCGGTTTTGGAAAAGGTTGTTCAAAAGCTTGACAGTCATGAAGCCGAATATGACAAAGGCTGGAAGGCGGAAATTTTGTCGGACGGGGCGATTTCATTCAATCGGACGCTTCGCGGTGTGAAAGAAGAGCATGTTGTCGGTGCGAGCATCTTTGACACGGCTGAAGCAAGAGTGTTAAACGATATGTTTGACTTTTTGAAAACAAACTTTGAAGGAAGTTTGAAGTTGATCTCCAAAGCAGGCGATGAAAAACGTATCTCAGGGCCGGTGGCGCTTGTTGATGCGGTGATTTCTGCCGGCAAGAAAGGCATTACATTACAGCGCTATAAAGGTTTGGGCGAGATGAACCCCGAACAGCTTTGGGAAACAACGCTTGATCCGGAAGCACGCTCATTGTTGCAGGTAAAAATCGACCATATGGAAGAAGCCGACGAGGTGTTCTCAACCTTGATGGGCGATGTGGTTGAGCCGAGAAAAGAGTTTATTCAGGAAAACGCATTAAATGTTGTGAACTTGGATATTTAGTCGGCAAGTTAAAAAAACGAAAGGGGCGCAGACATTCGCCCCTTATTTGTATCTCTCCAAGCCCTTTCAAACCTCTTCTTTTCTGGGGGAGGATTTGACTGTTTAGGATATGGCATGAAAAAGAAGCGGCGTATGTGTGCCTGACGGCACAACGCCGGCTTTGAGGTCCCTTGATGCGCTGATGCGCCGCACAGCGCAAGGGATGACAGGAAAAAAGGCTCTTTTGTTGTCACCCCCACCAAACCTCTTCTAGAAACACCTGCGGTGTTTCGTCGGTCACTTGTTTTGTATTTTTTCTTGCGGTCGCTTTTCGCTTCCTTAGA
>JAFVFH010000063.1 GCA_017475525.1 Alphaproteobacteria bacterium
ATTTGATAAATTGTGCGTGCTCCGATAGATGTGATGCCTTCATCAACAACAACTTTTGCAATACTATCGCGTAAATTATACCAAGGTGCAACGGTTGAAGGATCATCTGTAAATGGAGAGCCGTAATCTTTCATGTCCCCCGTTCCGGAAAAAGTTAAAGTGGCGTTTGTTTGATTGAAGGCATCTTCTTCGCTGTTATAAGTCAACCTCGCCGCACATGTCTTACCACAGCTGAAACAACTCCCTGCTTCGGATTCGCCACAAGGTATATATTCTGAAGCATTGGCAGAAAAGCTCAAGATGAAAGACAGCCCTAAAATCAAAATCCGTTTTTTCATATTATTTCTCCTATATCAAAGTCACCCTCTTTTCAATCCTCCCCCTCAGCGCCTTTGGCGCAATCAAGAGGGGGGAGGGATGAAAGGGGTGGCAAATATTGACCCAACCAAAAAAAATTCCATCTTGAAAACTTCAAAATGGAGGAGCTAAGAAACTGTAAGTGCACAGATGGACTTATTCGTAGCATAATGCTCTTATATCATCCGCTCCCCGACAAGGAGCTATGCACTTAATGATGTTTCTTAAACACCGCAACCATTTTGGTTACGCTTTTTATTATGCCATATCAAAGGTTAAAAGTCAATAAAAAAGCAAAAGGAATAAATATTTTCTCTGTTTTTGCCGAAATTTAAAAAAAACTTGATTTTCTTTTTTTCTTGTGTCACAATAATATTTAAAGAAAGGAAAAAATATGAAGAAGATATTTTTGTTGGCATTGATGCTTTTGTTCAAACCTGCGCTTTCTTATGCCGAAACGTGTGTTGCCTTGCCTGATTGCGAAAAGCTCGGCTACTATTTGGGGTATAATGCCGCTTGCGGGACAGATGATTCGCGCTATATTTTGTGTCCGTATGATGTTCGCTATCGCAAATGTGTGAACTATGATTGTGCTTCCATGGGCTTTACAAAAGAGAATAAAACGGCTTGGTGCAAAACAGTTGTGACTTGTAAGTTTGATTCTTCATATACGCTTTGTGATGAACCGAAATAAAAAGAATTCATTTTTTAACTCCTGGAAAGGGATTTTGCTTCGGCAAGGTCCCTTTTTTGATAACATCAAATGCTTTGGACCACTGGCGTCAGCCAGTGGAAAGCGAATTCCAAGCCGACTTTCAGTCGGATTGGCAAGCGCAGCTTGGAGGGAACTTTAGATACCTCCGGCGTTAGCCGGATGGTTCTTCATATAACACGTTGCACACACTTTGTTTATCCACATGTAACATTTCGTCACGCATTGTGTTTTTACAATGAGTTTGTTTTTTTTTATTGTGTTGACAGTATTGGACTAATAAATAAAGGATTATATCAAAATGGCAAATATTCATCCGTTAGCCGTTGTCGAAGACGGCGCACAAATTGCATCAACTGCAGAAATCGGACCTTTCTGCTTTGTGAGCTCAAAAGCGAAAATCGGCGAAAATGTGAAACTCATTGCTCGTGTGACAGTTTATGGCGACACAACAATCGGTGAGGGGACTGTTGTTTTCCCCGGAGCTTGCTTGGGCACGGGGCCGCAAGACCATGGCAATGAATTTCAAGAGGGGGCAAAACTTGTGATTGGCAAGCGCAACGTTATTCGCGAAAATGTGACAATGCATGCCGGCACCCCGAAAGGCCAAAATCCGATCAAAGGAGAAGAACCCCAAAAGCTGATTACAATTGTCGGTGATGACGGGATGTTTATGGTGAACTCACATATTGCACATGACTGTGTTGTCGGCAATAATGTGATTATGACAAACAATGCCGTTATCGGTGGCCATGTTCGCGTCGGTGACGGTGCCATTTTAGGCGGAAACTGTGCTGTTCACCAATTCTGTCGCATCGGGCGAAAAGCGATGATTGGCGGTTTGTCGGGTGTTGCACGCGATGTTATTCCGTTTGGTATTGTCACAGGTGATAGAGGTAAATTAAGAGGTTTGAATGTCATCGGCTTGAAACGAAGCGGTTTTGATGAGGCAACCGTCAAATCAATCACACGTGCTTATATGTATATCTTCAAAGGCAAAGAAGGCACATTTGAAGAACGTGTGAAACTTGCGCGCGAAAAGTTCAAAGATAACCCGATGGTTATTGAACAGCTTGATTTTATTGATGAAAGTCTTGAGGGTCGGCGCAATATTATGACCGCCGAAGTTTAAAAATGCGTATAGCTGGTGTCTAATACAGAAATACTTTTTCAGGCTAAGTCATGTAGGTCTAACTACACTCCTGTCGCCTGAAAAAGTATTTCTTATTATCCACGCACGCTCTCCGCATTTTTATTAAAAAACGCGTAAAAACTCGTATAACAGCTCATCTAAAGCAAAAAATGCGAGAGCGGAAAAATTCATGTAGGCTTATCTACACTAAAATTTTTCCGCCTCTTTTTTTTACTTTATCTGAACTGTTCTCCGAGTTTTTATTTATGTTGATAAAAAAACATATTGACAAAATTTCCGAAATATGATATAAGAGCTCCAGAAACCAATTAACAATTATGTATATGAAAAAGTTATTTATTCTACTCGCCCTTGTTGCGAGTCTGTGTTCTTGTGCTGATGCAAACAAAAAGAGAGCAAACGAGCTCATTGCAGAGTATCAGCAAAAATATGAGCTTGCAAGCCAAGAGGTCAATAACCTCATGGTGCCCTTTTCTGAGGAAGAATGGAACTATGTGCTTGCTTATGCGGCATACTATGCCAATGAAACGGCCATTGTGGTCGGAGAAAACTGGGATCTTAATATGCAACCGCTGAAAGAGGATAGACTTTCTCTTGCCGGCAAAGTTGAAAAAGCGAAGATTCCGCTGACATCAGCGCAGCAGGCCGTCTGCTCCAAATATGCGGAGGCCGAGATGTATCTGATAACAACCCACGTTTTAAGACGATGGCTGGAAATTCATTAAAAAGAGCGGCTTTTAAGCCGCTCTCATTTTTTTACCAGAATTTATAATCGGTTTGATAGCCGAGTGACAAGCCGACCGTCGTGTTGCTACGAGATTTTTTGGCTGCACGTGTCTTTGCAATTTTGTAGTTTACAAACGGTGCGAAAGATAAGTTTCCGACAATCGTGACATCTAAACGGTTGTTTGTTTCTGCCTCATATTTAAAGTCTGTGTTGCGATATTTGTCATAAACAAAAAACTTTCTGAAATAACCGTCCGAAACAAATTTCATATCATCTCTGACTTGGTATTCAAACTTATATCCAATTTCGCCGGCTGTTTTCATATTTGTATTGCCGTATGTAAAATCAGCTTCTTCCACGGCGGCGGCATAGAGCTCTTTGAAGTATTTACCTTCATAGAGCTTCAAACCTGTTTTGCCACGCAAGATTTTTGTGCGATATTTTTCGCCGTCTTCAGCATCTTTGAATTCTGTAAATTCGGTTTGATAACCCAAATTGACAAACGGACCGACAATACCTTCTTCAAGTTTCCAAATTTTGTGTGTATAATCGGTGGTGAACAAAATTTTATCCGCGTTTTCACTTTTTGTTTTTTCGCCGTTTTTATCAGATTCGTTTCTGCCATATTCCATAAACAAACTGTTGAGCCAAACAAGCGAATCGTTGCTGTATTCGATATTTCCGTCAAAAATGCCTGTAAAAACTTCTTGTTCATCAGAGGTAAATGTGCCCGGATAATTCGGATCTTCTCTGTTTGAAACCGAATTTTGATTATATTGCAAGGCAATACGTTTCAAATTTGCGGTGAGTGAACTTGCATTTTGGGCTTCTGAGTTTTCATTTCCAAGAGCAACACAAGGAATGAGAAGTGTTGTCAGCATCAGTGCATTATAAAATTTTGACATTATTAAATATCCTTTCTTTGAAACAATTATTGTTAAAGGAAGCATATAAGATATTATATTTTGATAAAGTTTTTACTTGCAGTTTCTCACAAGAAAAACAAACTCAAGCCTTGTCAAAAAGGGTGTTTATGGCGATAACGATTTTATCCATCTGTTTGATTTGCGGCTTTGGCGACATCACTTCCAATCCGCGCGTCATCATAATGTCAAAGTAGCGCTTATAGATGTGAAAAATAAATCTTAAAGGTCTTGTCGTCTTTTTGTTTGAGGCGCTGATTATTTTGTGCGCTTTTGCAAAGCATATATCAGCTTCTTTGGCAAGCATTTCCCTTGCGATAGTCAGATTTTTATCGGTGATGACACTCATCGGATTGCTTGAAAAAATACCGGCGTTTTCAAGCAATTCTTTTGGAATGTAAAGATGTCCTTTTAAGGCATCGTCTTTAATGTTGCGTAAAATATTGGTAATTTCCATGGCCTTGCCGAAGTTTAAAGCGAGTGTTCGCATGGGAGCTTCTTTCATCTCGCCCATAATAAGCAACATAATATAAACCGGAATAACCGCTGTTTTGTAGCAATATGTTTCAAAAACTTTCTTTGAAGGGGCTTGCAAAGGTTGGGGAAAATCCATCAAAACAGATTCCAAAATATGCTTGAAATCTTCTTTTTTGATTTTAAATCGCATGCAATTCTTATAAATTTTCCGACCGATTACCGTGACCGGCACTTTTTTATCATAAATGTTATCAAGCTCAATTTGCCAAGCCTTGATCAAATCTTCTTTTGCTTCCAAAGGCAAAGGGCTTTCAACCAAACTATCCAAATGGTTGATAAAAGCATAAAGTGTATAAATTGCTTCGCGTTTGACTTTAGGAAGCCCGCGCATACACCAAAAAAGCGTGGCTTGAGATTTTCGAACAATACGACTGACAGCGCTCATTGATTTTCCTTATGTTTTTTTATAAAATAGCTTAATATTTTATATTCGTCAATCATTTTAAGGTTGTGCACATTTTTTAAGCCAATCGTTGAGCTTTTCAAGTGCGCGCCTGCTGTAGGCTTCTTTACGCTCAATGCCTTTCAAATACCTTTTTTTGCCGTTTGGGGTGATAATCGGCTCAATTTCGGGAAATAGCCCGAAATTGATGTTCATAGGCTGATAATTTTCAATATTTTCAATATCTTGCAAATGTGCGAGCATTGAGCCGAAGGCAGTTTCGCGTGGTGGCAAAAACGGCGTTTCACCTTTGATAAAGCAACTTGCAAAATAGCCTGCCAAAAAACCGACGGCGGTGCTTTCAACATAACCTTCACATCCTGTAATCTGACCGGCAAACATAATGGTTGGTTTAGCTTTGAGTCTTAAAAATCGGTCAAGCAAAATCGGGCTTTTGATAAATGTGTTTTTGTGTATCCCTCCAAGTCTTGCAAATTCTGCATTTTCAAGTCCCGGAATGAGTCTGAAAATTCGTTCTTGCTCACTGTGTTTTAATTTTGTTTGAAAACCGACAATATTTCTGAGCGTGTCTTGTTCATTGTCTTGGCGCAGTTGCACAACGGCATAAGGACGCTCCAAAGAGTGCGGATTAGTCAAACCGACCGGTTTCATCGGCCCGAAACGAAGCGTTTCCAAACCTCGTTCAGCCATCACCTCAATCGGCAGACAACCGTCAAAATATTGAGGTTTTTCAAAATCGTGAAACTCAACTTTTTGTGCGTTTAGCAACTCGGCGACAAAATTTTCATATTGTTCTTTGTTTAAGGGACAATTGATATAATCTTTTGCCTCTCCTTTGTCATAGCGTGATTGGTACCATGCACGTGTAAAATCAATGCTGTCTTTGTAAACAACAGGCGCGATTGCATCATAAAACGAAAGCGTGTTTTGATGAATGTTTTTGAATATATTCGAGGCGAGCTTTTCGGCTGTCAAAGGTCCCGTCGCCACAATGATAAGCTCATAATCAAGCTCATCTAATGTTTCAATTTCTCTTGCGATGATGTTGATTTTGGATTCATTTTTTATCTTTTCCGTCACGATTGAGGCAAATTTTTTGCGATCAACGGCTAAAGCCCCGCCGGCAGGCACTTTTGTTTGATCTGCCACGTTTAAGATGAGTGAGCCAGCGCGTCTGAGTTCTTCATGCATGAGCCCGACGGCATTGTGCGCAAAATCATCGGAGCGGAGAGAGTTGGAGCAAACAAGCTCGGCAAAATTTTCGTCCTTGTGTGCAGGTGAAAATTTTAAGGGTTTCATTTCGAATAAGTCGACATCTATGCCGCGTTTTGCAATCTGCCAAGCTGCTTCGGAACCGGCCAGTCCGGCACCGATAATCGCCACTTTTTGAATCATCATCAAATCTTTCTTAAAAAAACAATTTTTTCTTTTTTATGGCTTTTTTATTTGAAAGTAAATAAAAAAAACGCCCGTTTTATTAAATCTTTTTTAAGGCAAAGGTGTTAATTTCAAAATATGTTTATACGTTTTGTTTTTTTGATATTGTTTTCTTTTTTTGCGACCTTACCTTGTTTTGCGCAAGATAGGGAGCTGACGGTTATGGACGCCGATGACCTTAATTTTAATATAACCGAAGATGCCTTCGGCAACAAAATTGAGGTTGAAGAAGATTCTGCCGCTCCTGTTAAAGTTGATACTTCTCGTTCTTTATCGCAAAATTTGAAACAAAATCCGACCATTGATGAGCTGACCTCTGAAGTCAAAGACACGGCGGGAGCCGCCCAAAGTTGGGTGAAAAATTTATTTAAGAGCAACAAAAAATCAGATTCCATTCAAAAGCTTTTGGATGAAAATAAAAAAAAGGCAAAAGCACGCCGTTCAAATGCCGCGGTTTTTGATATTTCAGGGGTGATGCTTCAAATGAGCTACCAACAAGCCGAAGAACAACTCTTAAAACGTGGCTATAAAAAAACGACTCAAAAAATGGATGTGCCGAATTTTATTCGTTGGCGCAATGAAGAAAAATGCAGAGGGCAGGGTGTCGTCGGCTATGAAAGGCTTGAAAATTGCATTGTTCTGCTTGCTAAAAAAGAGAACTATTATTTTATTTCTCAAGCCACATTTAATAAGTTTGATACCAAAGAAACGGTGGAGATTTTCCTCTCTTCCACTTTTACGAATAATAAAATTTATAGGATTACATACAAAACAGAAGCCGCGAATATGACAGGCAACAGCTCCAAAGCGATTTACCTGCGCAATTTGAAAGTGTTTGATTTTTGGAAAAAGATTAACCAAAAATACGGCACGCCGGACAACAAAGATGACATTCTTTGGGGGTTGGGTTCAGGCAAACCATACTTACAAGCTTCAACCGGCTTTTTGAAACTCGAGGATCCCGTCTTAATGGATCTTGATGCCACACGTATGTCGCGCGAAGATCAACGTTTTATCCATTCTGATATATATACATTTTAGAGGTTTTTTTGATGACAACATACTTACTAACTGAAATTGCCGAACTCATTTGCACGCGTATCAGTCATGATTTAATCGGTAATATGGGCGCCATTTCCAATGCGATGGAACTTTGGGAAGACGATCCGTCGGATGTGTCTGATTTGAAGCCTCTTTTAGAAAACAGTTCGCAAACTTTAACGGAGCGGATGAAATTTTTTCGCCTTGCTTTCGGGCTCAAAAATGCGGCACCGAAAGCAATTTCTGAGCTTAATAGCATCATCAACGCCTATCTTGCAACGCTTGGCAACCCCAAAACACCGATTTTGTTCAAATCAAATGTTCAAAACGTATCGCTTTATAAAATTGTGATGCTTTGTGTGATGGCGTTGGCTGATGTTTTTGTGCGTGGTGGCGAAATCAAAGCTTTGGAAGAAGATGAGGGTTTGAGTTTTGAAGCCACGTCAGATTTTGATTTGTCTGCCTCTAAAGTTGAAAATATTCAAAAGGCGATTAACGGCACCGTTCCTGAAGATAATCCGGCGCTTATGGCTCCGATTGTGTATCTTCTTGCGCTTTTGGACGAAGCAGGCGTTAAACTCGTTGCCAAATATCAAGCCAACAAAGCCACCCTCATTGTGAGATAAATCACAACAAAAGCCACCCCTGTCATCCCTCGAGGTGCGCTTTTGTGTCACCTCGTCAAGGGATCTCAAAGCCGGCGTCGCACTTTGAAAAGCACATACGCCGCTTCCATATAAAAAACAAACAAAAGAGTCACCCCTCGCCGAGGCTTGAAAAGCCGAGTGCGTCCAGGGGTCTACGGATTATCGAATCCTCCCCCAGAAAAGGGAAGGTTTGGAGAGGGTGATAATAATAAAGTCACCCCTCGCCGAGGCTTGAAAAGCCGAGTGCGTCCAGGGGTCTTAAGAATTAGAAAAAAACATTTAAAAGTCACCCCTTTATATATAACCCGTTATATACCTTGATTATATTTACTTTCCAGCACTTTTTTATCTTGACTTTTTTTGTTTTAAGGCAAAAGTCCCGCAGCGTACAAACAAGTACGTGAGGACACTTTTGACCTGAAATTTTGGGCTTAGATAACGCTTTTTCAAAAAACTGCGGAGAACAGGTCAGATAAGTCCAAAAGAAAAGCAAAAGTACCGCAGCGTACAAAAAAGTACGTGAGGACACTTTTGACCTGAAATTTTGGGCTTAGATGACGCTTTTTTCAAAAAAATCGCGGAGAACAGGTCAGATAAGTTCAAAAGAAAGGCAAAAGTCCCGCAGCGTACAAACAAGTACGTGAGGACACTTTTCACCTGAAATTTTGGGCTTAGATGACCTGTTATACGCGGTTTTTACGTTGTTTGACAAGCGACAACACAATCCCCCCTGCCAACATCACCATCGTAAACATAAGCGATTGCCACGTCTGAATTTCAAAACCGAAATGCGGGGCAAAAATCTTTAAGCCGATAAAAATTAAGATGATTGAAAGAGCCGGTTTGAGATAAGTGAATTTGTTGACAATGGCCGCAAGCAAGAAGTAGAGCGCACGAAGTCCCAAAATAGCAAAGATGTTTGAAGTGTAAACAATGAAAACATCCTGCGTCACAAGAAAGATTGCCGGAATACTGTCAAATGCAAAAATAACATCCATTGTTTCAATCACAAAAAGCGCAAACAGCAAAGGCGTAATGTGCCATTTTCCGTTTTCCTTCACCCAAAAATGCTCACCATGAATTTCATGTGTCACATGGAAAAATTTTGACAGTATTTTATAAACTTTTGTTTCTTTGAAAGGCTTTTCCTCACCCTCTTTTTGCAACAACATATGTAAACCGGTATAGATTAAAAAGATTGAAAAGATATACAAGACCCAGTGAAAACGCGAAACCAAAGCCTCGCCTAAAAAAATCATCACCCCACGCATAACAAGCGCGCCCAAGATTCCCCAAAACAGAACACGGTGCTGATATTTTGACGGCACACCGATAGATGAAAAAATCACAGACATCACAAAAATATTGTCAAGCGACAAACTTTTTTCCAAGAGATAGCCCGTAAAATAGAGCATTCCTTTCTCCGAACCTTCTTCATACATCACAAAAAAGCCGAACAGAACAGCAATCACGATATAAAAAATGCAAACCCAAAAGGTGTGCCAAAAGTGCGGCTCTTCATTTTTGCGATTAAAGCCGAATAAATCCAATGCCAAAAGCAAAATAACCGAAATACCGAAAAGGGTCCACATCATATTTTGTGATAGAACCGTATGCGGTGCTGTTAAAAATGATAAGTCCATTTTATTTCTCCATGTTCCAAGTTGTTTGAATAATGTCTTTGATATTTGTATATTTTGGCGTCCAACCTAAAACCTGACGTGCCAAAGAAGAGGTGGCGACAAGTTTTGCCGGATCACCCGGGCGTCGCGGAGCATAAGCATATTTTAGAGGTCGTCCGATTACCTTTTCCGTCGCCTCCACCATTTGTCTGACCGAAACCGCCTGCCCCGTTCCTAAATTCAAAACATGCGATTTTTTCTCTGTCATCAGATAACAAACGGCTTTTTCATGTGCACTTGCCAAATCCGAAACATGAATATAATCACGTTCACAAGTCCCGTCTTCGGTGTCATAATCATTGCCGTAAATCTCAAAGCCGTTACGTTTACCCGTTGCCGCTTCGATAATAATCGGCAGCAGGTTTTGCGGATTTTTTTCCTTCCCCTTCACGCGCCCCAACGCATCATATCCCACCGCGTTAAAATAGCGCAATGAAATAAAATTAATTGCTTTCAAATTGTGATACCAGTCCATCAAATCTTCAAAAAAGCTTTTTGTATAGCCGTAAAAATTAATCGGTTCTTTTTCATGCTTTTCATCGACGGGCAAATATTTCGGCATTCCGTAAACAGCGGCGGATGAAGAAAACACAATATTTTTCACATTAAATTTTACCATGGCATTTAAGATGTTGACTCCGCCTGTGATGTTACCCGTGGCATAAATTTCAGGCTTTGCCATCGATTCGCCGACAGCCTTTAAGGCGGCCATATGTATCACAACATCAAAATTTCGACTCATGACATTTTCAAGTGCCCGAACATCTAAAATATCGCCTTGAACAAATTCCGCCTTATCAAAAAGATTGACTTTCTGACCTGTTGAAAGATTGTCAAAAACAACAACCTCATGCCCTTTATCCAAAAGCTCCAAAACAACGTGACTTCCGATATACCCTGCACCACCGACAACCAAAACCTTTGCCATTTTTTATTTCCTTTAAATTTCTTTTCTTGATGAAAGCGCCATTTCAATGGTGCCGTCGTCCATATAATCAAGCTCAGCACCAACGGGCAAACCGAGCGCAAGTGTAGAAACCTTCACATGAAGAGGCCTGATTTTCGAAATCAAATATTGTGCCGTGATTTGCCCGTCCACAGTTGCCGGCAACGCCAAAATCACCTCTTTAATCTCGTCAGCCTCAATCCGCCGTATTAAAGCCTCAACATTCAAATCTTGTGGCAAAACGCCGTCAATTGCTGACAAAACACCGCCCAAAACGTGATATTTCCCTTTGAAAAACCCCGCACGCTCCATTGCCCACAAATCGGTCACATCCTGCACCACGCAAACCGTTTTGGCGTCACGTTTCAAATCAGCGCAAACAGAACACACTTCAGATGTGTCAAAATTGCCGCAAATTGTACATGTTTTGATGTGCGCATTCAAATTTTGCATAGCTTCAATCAAAGGCTCAAGCTGTGTTTGCCTGTTTTTCAGAAGTTGCAAAACAATTCGCCGTGCCGAGCGCGTTCCGAGTGCCGGCAACTTTGCGATTTGCTTAATCAAAATATCAATCTCGGACTTTGCCACTTTATTATCTCTTAAAACGGAATCTTCAAACCGCCGAAATTGACGCCGCCTGTTGCCTGACGCATTCCTTCTTCCTGCATCTCGTCAATTTTTTGATGCGCATCGTTGTAGGCAGCCAAAACCATATCTTCCAAAACGTCAACTTCCTCTTTGTTGACCAGCTCCGGCGAAATGGAGATTTTTTTCATTTCGTTTTTCCCGTTTAAGACCACCTTTACAAGCCCACCGCCGGATGTTCCTTCGCGTTCTTCAAGCGAAAGCTTTTCCTGCGTTTCTTTCATGCGTTGCTGCATCATTTGTGCTTGCTTAACAAGATTTTGCATATTAAACATTATTCGTATTCCTCTTCTAAGTTGGTTGTTAAATCATCATCATTTTCAGATGCCTCATTTTGCGCCGCGTGTATCACAGTATCAAATTTCGCACCTTTAAATTCCGCCAAAATGGCTTTAACGAGCGGATATTCCGAAATCTGGCGTTTGTCATTTTCGAGCGCTGATTTTTCCCTGTCGGCAATTGTTTCCGAAACCTGCCCGTATTGCACATCAATTCCCCAGTCGCCACCCGTTGCTTCTTTTAAGCTCTGCTTCAAATTTGAAACAAAATCGGAAGCAACTTTTTCGCTCAAGACAAGGCTCATTTTGCCGCTTTGAAAATGCGTCACACACACATCATTTTTCAAAGCATAAAGCAAAAGGAGCTTTTTACTTTTTTCCAAATAAGAAATCAAATCTTGAATTGTTTGAATACTGCCGTTGTTCGGCGCCACCGAAATTTGTGTCTGTAAAGCAACAGGCTTGTTTTCCGGCATTATAACTTTTTTGAGCGTTTGAGGCTCATCATGACCTAGCGGTTTTTTTTTTAACTCTTCCAAAATTTCGGAAGGTGTCGGCAATTGAGCGCTGTATGCAATGCGGATCAAAACCATCTCAAGCGCTTGGCTTTGCAAAGGCGCATTGTTTATTTCGGACAAACCCTTAATCATCATCTGCCACATTTTGGATAAAACGGCAATCGGCACTTCCTTTGAAAGCTTTTCAGACAAAATGCGCTCATTTTCCCCCATCAATGCCGATTTTAAGGTATTCGGCACAATACGCGATTTGGCAATCATATGCACGATTTCAATCAAATCTTTCAAGATAATTTGCGGATTTGCACCATGTTGATATTGAGCGTTCACATTTTCCAAAACCTTCGGCAAATCTCCTTTAACCAAACTTTCGAACAAAGCGAGCATTTGTGTGCGATCAGCCAAACCGATCATTTCCTTAACGGTTTCAAACCTGATTTTACCACTGCCCAAAACAATCGCCTGATCGAGCATTGAAAGCCCGTCACGTGCCGAACCGTCGGCAGCTTTTGCCACAACTTGCAAAGCCTCTTCGTCAGCCTCAATCCCTTCGGCTTTCAAAACCTTATGAAAAAGCTCCAAAAGCGTATCAATCGACAACCTTTCCAAATCAAAACGTTGGCAACGAGACAAAATCGTCACCGGCACTTTTCTGATTTCGGTTGTTGCAAAAATAAATTTAACATGCGCGGGAGGTTCTTCCAAAGTTTTCAAAAGCGCATTGAACGCTCCTTTTGAGAGCATATGCACCTCATCGATGATATATATTTTGTAACGCGCATTCGTCGGTTTATATTGCACACCGGCAAGAAGCTCTCTGATATCATCAACACCTGTTCTCGAGGCGGCATCAAGCTCTAAAACATCAATATGACGACCGCTTGCAATCGCCTTGCAGTTTTCACATTGTCCGCAAGGATGAATCGTCGGCCCGCTTTTGCCGTCAAGCCCCGTGCAGTTGAGCGCACGTGCAATCAATCGCGCGGTTGTTGTTTTACCCACCCCGCGGATACCTGTTAAAATATAGGCATGGTGCAAACGATTATTTTCAATGGCATTTTTTAAGGTCTGAACGAGAGCATCTTGCCCGAGCAAATCTTCAAAAACTTGCGGACGATACTTACGCGCCAAAACGACATATTGGTTTTCTTGTTCAGACATCTTTTCTCTTTTAAGGCGAAGGGGCAAAAACCTCAGCAATGTTTGTTACGGCTGCTTTCTTCCGAACCTGACCGGGTTGGCAAACAAACCGACCTTTTGCCCTTCATCAATTTAAGTTGCTTTAATATAGTGCCGTAAGCAAACTTTTTTCAAGCAAAAGTTTTGAACTATTAACACCCTAGAATATATTAAAATATGTCCCTTGCTCCGGCTGATAAAAAAGCTTTGAAAGCACTTCCTGCTCGCTTTTGCCGAAAACCTGAGGCATGGTAGTTTGTTCCACACTCGGCTTATATTTGCGCGAGGCAAATTTTTTCGGTGCCTCACTCACGGTTTGAAGACCTTGAGAGGTCACTTCGACAACATCAAGATTGTGCTCGTTTGTGCCATCTTCAAAGAGCCTGAACGAGCCGTTCATACCGATGTATCCGTCCGGATTCGTAATAGCGGCATATAAATTCTGCCCCTTATATTTGCTCAAAGCCGAGGCCAACGCAACCCCGTCATAGGCGTATGTATAAAGCGTATTAGGCGATTCCCCGAACAAATCTTTGTATTTTTTGTTAAAATAATCTCCGTGAACACGTGAAATTGTCGGATAAACACCGTTAAACAAGGTTGTTTCTTTGTTCAAATTTGTGTTTGACCACACCGAAGTTCCGATAAACAAAACATCGGGATACGCCACATCGTAATAGCCGAAAGTTCCTGAAATAGCCTTCAATCGATTACCTGTTTCGGCAATTAAAAGCGTATCAAAGTTCTTATCCTGAGCCATTTTTTGAGCCAAATCCGAAAATTCAAGCGTGGAAGGCTGATAAAATCCGATTTTTGTAACTGACGCACCGTTTGCGGCCGCCGCCTCAACGGCAGATTTTGCAATATTCAAACCGGCATTTGAATCGGGCACCACAACGCCGATTTTCGAGCGCCCTGTCGAACAAGCATAAGAGATAATACGGTCAACCTGTTCATCTGATAAAAGACCTAAAGTATATACACCGCCACCCAAAATATGCGGTGCGGTTGAAAATGAAATCACCGGCACATTTTTGTTTTTAGCCGTCCTTGAAACAGCCGAAACTTCTTCAGCCATCAACGGCCCCAAAATCAGCTCGGCCTTAGCCGACAATGCCGAAGAAAGCGCCGCAATCGCGCCGTCCGGCGAGCTTTTGGTGTCATAAAAGCGCACTTCAAGTTTTTTGTTTCCGGTATCTTCCAAAGCCATCATAGCTGCATTTTGCAACCCTTTGCCGAAGGTTGAAGCCTTGCCCGAAAGCGGCAACAACATTGCGACCTTAAAAGAATCTGAAGAGAAAGAATCGCTTTCCAAAGCATAGTCGTCAACCTCAAAAGGCGCATAAGACCAACCTTGAGAAGAAGATGTCGAGCGAACACCCTGAGGCAAAATTTGTTGACACGCCCCGAGCCAAAACGCAAAAAAACAAAAAGCAATCTTTTTTAACACTTGAAATTTTCCTTAAAATATTCAACAATATGTTTTGATATATCTACCGCAAAAAAAAATAAAAGTAAAGAGGTATAAAATGTTAAAAAGCGGATTATACATTGTGGCAACCCCGATCGGCAATTTAAGCGACATTTCAAAGCGTGCGCTTGATACCCTTTCAAATGCCGACATCATCGCCTGTGAAGACACGCGGGTTTGTAAAAAATTGTTTTCGCTCTTAGGCCTCAAGACTGATAAAAAGTTTGTTTGCTATGAAGATCACCGTGAAGAAAAAGTGGCAACAACCCTGATTGAAGAAATGAGAGAGGGCAAAGCCGTGGCGCTCATCAGCGATGCCGGCTCGCCGCTCATTTCCGACCCCGGCTACAAACTTGTCAAATTGTGCAAACAAGAAAACATCAGTGTTTATGCCGTCCCCGGTGCGTCGGCGGTGATATGCGCGCTTGAGCTTTCGGGCTTGCCGACAAACCGGTTTATGTTTGCAGGCTTTATTGAAAACAAACAAAAAGCCAAATGTGATTTGTTTGAAGAGCTCAAAAACATCAACGCGACGCTTGTTTTTTATGAAACGGCACCGCGTCTTGTCGACACGCTCAAAACAATGAAAAACTATTTTGAAAATCGCGAAATTGCCGTTGCGCGCGAAATCACAAAAGTTTTTGAAGAATGTGTGAACGGCACGGCAGACGAGCTGATCGCCCGATATTGCCAAACGCCGCCGAAAGGTGAAATCGTGTTGATGGTTGCCCCGCCATTGAAACAACCCTCAAACATCGACATCAAAGCCGAGCTCAAAACAAGGCTCAAAAAAATGAGCGTAAAAGACGCCGTTCAAGAAGTTTCTGCCCTCAGTTCGATGAAAAAAAGCGAAATTTATGCGATTGCGGTGGAACTCAAAGATGAATAAAAAACAAAAAGGTGCATACGGTGAATTTTTGGCGCGCCTTGTTTTGCGCCTCAAGGGTTATCGCATTTTACAAAAAAATTACATCACGGGGCGAGGCGTCGGAGCAGGCGAAATTGACATCATCGCCAAAAAAGGGCGCTGTATTGTTTTTGTAGAGGTCAAAGAGCGTAAAACCAAAGAAAACGCGCTATACGCCATTAAACCCGAACAGCAAAAACGCATCATCCGCGCCGCCCGAAACTATATGGCAAAACATAAAGCGTATCAAAATTTTGACGTGCGCTTTGACGCCGTATTGGTCAGCAACTTTTGCCTCACACACATCAAAAACGCTTGGTGTTTATAGCTCTTTGCTTTTTTTGTTGCAATCTGACAAAAAATTTGTTATCATAGACTCTGAAAAACAAATTTTTATGGATACGCGTATGTTTATAATGCGTGGGGCTTTATAAGTCTTTTTCATAATCATTTGTTTTTTATACAAGATAATTCTAAGTTTAACATAAAAAAGCAGGATTTGGACAACCTGTATAAAAACCAAAGAAAAATGAAAAAGATTTTAACAATCCTTGCCGCAGTTGCAATGCTTTGCTCCTGTGGCAGCAAAAAAATGACCCTCACCCCCTCCAAACTCAACACCTTCACCACCGTGGTGAGTGTTGAAAGTGTGGAAGCCCTCAATGAGGACGACTACACTTTCTTCCTCAACAAGGCTTTCGAGCTTTGTCAGGGTGGCACACGCAACGTCGTCGTCATCCTCGAAGAGGAAGGAGGTTGGAGCGAAGAACTCCACCTCACCTTCTATGACCGCTCCGACGGGAAGCACATCTGGAAGGCCGAAAGGTGGTATAAAGCACCCATTGACAACGGGCGCGGATACCTCGAGATGGAGACGTTTTCCTCCCCCCTCGATGAAGGAGCGTGGATCGGGCTTGAATAAGCCCCAAAAAAAATTTAACCCGTGTTTCTTAAAAAAGAACACGGGTTTGTTTTTTTAGTATCTTTTTTTAGTATCTTTTTGCCATTTCAGACAAAGGAATGACCTTGATTTGGTCGGCATGACCTGCCGCGCCGAATGCAATATAGCGCGCTTCGCAAACTTTTTGCATTTCTTCAATCGCCGGCTTTAAGTATTTGCGCGGATCAAATTCTTTCGGATTTTCTGCAAACAAACGTCTGATGGCGCCTGTGATGGCCATACGGCAATCCGTGTCAACGTTGACTTTGCGAACGCCTGATTTAATGCCTCTCACGATTTCTTCAACCGGCACGCCGTATGTTTGAGGAATCGCGCCGCCATAAGCGTTGATGAGGTCTTGCAATTCTTGCGGAACGGAAGAAGACCCATGCATCACCATATGCGTATTCGGCAATTTTTTATGGATTTTTTCAATCACATCGATGGCTAAAATTTCGCCGTCAGGCTTTCTGGTGAACTTGTATGCGCCGTGTGATGTGCCGACAGCCACAGCCAAGGCGTCCACATTTGTTTCGGCAACAAAACGAGCAGCTTCATCAGGGTCGGTGACCAAACGTTTTTTATCAATCGTGCCTTCAGCGCCGTGTCCGTCTTCTTTATCGCCCTTACCTGTCTCGAGTGAGCCGATAACGCCTAATTCGCCTTCAACCGAAGCACCGACAGCGTGTGCACGAGCCACCACTTCTTTTGTGACATGAACATTGTATTCATAAGAAGAAGGCGTTTTGCCGTCAGACTCTAAAGAGCCGTCCATCATCACCGATGTATAACCGTTGACAATGGCGCTTTGGCAAATATCAACCGAAGAGCCGTGGTCTTGGTGAATACAAATCGGGAGTTCGGGAAACATCTCAACACCTGCCTGCACCATGTGGCGAATCATCGGGTCGCCGGCAAATTTTCTGGCACCCGTTGATGTTTGCAAAATCACGGGAGCGTTGACCTTGCGTGCGGCTTGCAAAACCGCAATCACCTGCTCCATATCATTGATATTAAAAGCCGGAACACCGTATCCGTTCTCAGCCGCGTGGTCTAAAATCTGACGCATTGAAATCAAAGGCATATTATAAATCTCCTAAATTAAATTAAAAACTGTCCTCATATTACGCACCCCGCCGCTTTTTGCAACTTAAAAGAGAAAAAAATGAACAAAAGAATCATATAAAAAACATTAATCAACTCTTGACGAGCATTTGCTCTTGATATATTTTTATCAAAAATTCAAATATGATTTAAGAGGAAAATATGGAATTTAAAGATTTAGGCTTAAGCGAACCGACCATTCAAGCCATCACGGAGCTTGGCATTTTGCATCCGACAACCGTTCAGGCGGATGTGATACCTTCGGTTTTAGAAGGCAAAGATGTTTTTGCCATTGCGCCGCAAAGATCGGGAAAAACATATTCGTATGTCTTGCCGTTGATTGAAATAATTGCTCAAAAAAAGAACCAAAACATTTTAATTATCACGGCAGATTCTTGGCAGGCAAGCAATGTTTCCGATTGTTTTGCGTTATTTAACAAATATCACCAAACGCAAGAAGAAGATGAAACAAACGTCATTATCGCAACGCCTGATTTGGTTTTGGAACTTTCGGCGGAACAAAAAGTTGATTTATCAAAAACAAACATTTTGGTTGTGGACGATATTAACCTTATCAAGAAAAAGCATCAGCTTGATAATTTGGAGCAGATTTTGGAAAAGTTGCCGGCGGACAAACAAAACATTGTCTTTACCAACCGCCGCTCTAAAGAAACACAAAGCATTTTGGATAAAATCCTGAAAACGCCGACCGAAATCAAGATTGATAAAAACAAGGTTGACGAGGCAGATTTGGCACAAAAAACAGAACCTGCAACAAAGCCTGTTGATAAAAGATTTTTGTCCGAACCCGATGCACAAACCATTGCTTTGGCTGAAAAATATCAAGTTTTCGGCGATAAAACCCCGCGTTTCCTGCTGATTAAAGGCGAATTAAAACAATAAAAAATTCTTGCAATAAAACAATAAACTGGTTATAAAAAACAAAAAACATATAAGGAGATTAAGTTTATGTCAGGGCATTCCCAATTTAAGAACATTATGTATCGCAAAGGCGCGCAAGATGCTAAAAAAGCACGTGTTTTTGCAAAACTGGCACGTGAAATCACCGTGGCTGCCAAATCAGGCTTGCCCGAGCCGGATAAAAACCCTCGTTTGCGACTTGCCATTCAAGCCGCACGTGCCGAGAGTATGCCGAAGGACAATATCGAGCGTGCGATTGCAAAAGCCACGCAAGTTGCCGGCGGTGCAGATTTTGTTGAAATTCACTATGAAGGCTTTTCGCCAAACAAAGCTGCGGTTATTGTTGAAGCTTTGACGGATAATAAAAACCGCACAGCGACCAATGTCCGCACGATTTTCAATAAACGCGGAGGCTCTTTTGGCGAAACCGGTTCTGTTTCGTTTAATTTTGAACGCATCGGTTACATTGAATATCCGGCTTCTGCCGCAACAGGCGATGAAATGTTTGAAACAGCTTTAGAAGCTGGCGCGAACGATGTTTCTTCCGATGAAGAAACACACAGCATTGAAACTTTGCCTGATGAGTTGTTTGCCGTGACATCAGCGTTGGAACAAAAATTCGGCACGCCGTCTGTTTCGCGTTTAGATTGGAAACCGATTGTTAAAACGGAAATCACCGATCTTGAAACAGCACAAAAGTTTTTGGATTTTATTGACGCTTTGGAAGATGATGAAGATGTTCAGCACGTTTACCACAACGCCGAAATCGCCGAAGACATTTTAGCCAAACTTCAAGGGGAATAACTTTTTGATTCGGATATTAGGCCTTGATCCAAGCCTTTCTTCAACCGGCTGGGGTGTAATAGATATTGAGGGTAGCCGCTTAAAATATGTGGCGGACGGCTTTATCAAAACAAACCCCAAACAGCCTTTAGAAGAAAGGCTTGCCGTTTTGTATCAAACACTTTGCGAAGTCATTGAAACCTATCAGCCGAACGAAGCGTCCATTGAGGTTATTTTCTTAAATGAAAACCCGATGTCGACCATCAAACTTGCGATGGCGCGCGGTGTTGTTGTTTTGGCGCCCGGTGCATATCATATTCCCTTAAACGAATACGAGCCGAGCAAAGTTAAAAAAGCGCTTGTCGGCACAGGTGCCGCTTTGAAATCTCAAGTTGAAACAATGGTCAAAGTTTTGCTCTCCGGCGCAAAACCGAAGAATAACGACTCGTCGGATGCTTTGGCGATTGCAATCACTCACGCCCACTACCGAGAGTCGAAAACACACATAACAGGCAACTGAAAAGAGAAATACTTTTTTCCCGCCACCTCTTGATTGCCTTTCACACAAATGCGTCGAATCGAAAATTAGGCAAATATATCAAATAAAAAAGTTTGCCTGTGCAGAACAAACAAACTTTTTTATATCTGTTGCCCGTTATACGGGCTTTATCAGGTGCGGTGCTTCAAAACACTCTAAAAACAAAACTCCCCTTGAAAGTCGAAAAAAACCGCTCTAATTATTATATTAACCAGGCGGACAGGAAGTAGAAAAACTATAAGCAAGAATAGTTGCGGCTTATTGGCGCGAACGTTTATTGGGCCGCCTTCCGGTCCGAAAGACTTTCAGGCGTATGTTTCAAGACATACCAATACTTGCTTATTTCACGGTTTTTTCTCATTCCCGAGACATCCATCGGATATCCGTTTCATAAATTAGCAAAAACTGATATAAAAAGCAATAAAAAAATGCTTGCAAAATTTTAAAACCGGTGTATGTTGCAACCACAAAAAAATAATCACTTTCAAAATTGTAAATAGGAGAATTAAACATGAAACAACTCGCAGGCTCTATTAAAATCGGCTGGGTTATTGAATATAAAGGCAAACCGTGGACCATCACCAAAGCACAACACATCAAACCGGGCAAAGGCGGCGCTTTCATGCAGGTTGAAATGAAATCTGTTGAAGAAGGCACAAAGACAAACGAACGTTTCCGCACGGAAGATAACGTTGAAAAAATGATGGTTGAAGACAAAGATTGCCAATTTTTGTTTGAAGATGCCAACGGCTTAACTTTCATGGAAAACGAAACATTTGAGCAGTTTAATATGCCCGCTGACATTTTAGGCGATTCTCGCCCGTTTTTGACAGATGGTATGGTTGTTCGCATATCCCACATCAACGGCCGTCCGATTTCTGTTGAATTGCCGCTTCAAGTTGTCTGCACGGTTGTTGAAACAGAGCCTGTCATCAAAGGTCAAACGGCTGCTTCTTCATATAAACCTGCCATTTTGGACAACGGTGTCCGCATCATGGTTCCGCCGTTTATCGGCAATGGTGAAAAAATCGTTGTCGGCACAACAGAAGTCAACTATGTTGAAAGAGCCAAATAATGCCTTACATCTCACCCCTGCTCACAAATATTGTTGAGGCAACAAAAAAATCCGCCTCATCGCTTGATCGTGATTTTGCCGAGCTTGAACAGCTTCAAAATTCGGTCAAAAGCATCAAAACTTTTGTGATGAACTCATACACGCGTTTAGAACAAAACCTCAAGGTTGAGCTTTCAAAAATCAGACCGGACATTCCGGTTTTCACCCCGTCGGATAAAATTGTGGGCAAATCCTATTTTGCCGTTTCACCGATTGAAGGCTTGATCAACTTTGCACACGGCAACGCTGATTTTGCGGTTTCCGTTGCTTTGGTTGAAAACGAACAGATTCTATGCGGCGTCGTATATAACCCCGCCCGTGATGAAATGTTTTTTGCCTCTCTTGGCAAAGGTGCTTTCAAGGAAGGCTACCGCAATCATGAAAGGTTGCGTGTTTCTTCAGTCAAAGAGCTTGAAACGGCGCTTGTTTCTTCAACGGCAAACTTTGGCAAAAATATGACCGATGCCCAAAAGTTGCATGCTTCTGTTTTAAAAAAGACGGGCAATTTGCGCATCAGCGGCTCTGTTGCGCTTGATTTGGCATATCTTTCAGGCGGCAAATTTGATGCTTCCGTAAGTTTAGCAAATCATCCGTGCTCAATATTGGCAGGCATTTTGCTCATCAAAGAAGCAGGCGGTTCGATTCGCGCCATGGGACAAAAAGATATCCGTGTCGAAGACCTTGCCGAGGTCTTAAACAGCGGCAATCTGATAGCCACAAACTTCAACCTCAATCAAAAGATTTTTGAAATTTTTAAATAAAGCTTAAAAAAACACTTGAAAATTAAAATTGATTAGGTTATAAGAGCATAAATTTTATTTTAAGAAATTTGGAGAAATATAATGAAACAAGGCATTCATCCTGATTACCACGAAATCACCTATGTGATGACGGACGGCACAGAGTGCAAGACCCGCACAACATGGGGTAAGGCTGGTGACAAAATGAATTTGGAAATTGATCCGAAGTCTCATCCGGCTTGGACAGGTGTTCACCGCATGGTTGATAGCGGCGGTCAAGTTTCTAAGTTTAACAGCAAATTTGGCGCTTTTGGCATCAAAAAAGCATAAATTTATAGAAAAAGAATTAAAAACCACCGACGAGTCGGTGGTTTTTTTGTTTACTTTAACAACAAAAAATGCTATCATACTCAAATAAAAGGAAAAAGCGATGTTGTTCTTTTCACAAATATTCAGTTTTGTTCAAAGTGCCGTCAAACAAGTAACTAAACCGGCATCTCAGGCGCGCCTTGATTCTGTTTTTTCCGCCACGATGGGTGGTTTAGCTTTTGCCGTTTCAAATGAAAATTGGGATGAACTCGGCAAATCTATTTCGCAAAGCATGGGACGTTGATGGAAAACGAACTAAAACTCCAAAAACTTCAGTCTGATTTCTTCTTTGACAAGCAAGGTGTCATCGTCAAAGTTCAGTTAGAGGCGGATTATGTTTTCCGCGGCGCTTTGTTTTATGACGGACGAAATCAAGCTATTTTAGGGCGCAATAATAAGGATTTTTATCTCTTCAAATCCATCGCCCCGATTATCCGCAAAAAAATTAAAAATGCCAAAACCGTCACCGTTATGGAATGCACCGCCGACAAGGTCAATCAGGCTTATGATGTTGAAGTCGTTATGGTTGATGAAATCCCCGGCGAAGACACGTTTGAAGAAGACTATCAAAAATATTTTGCAAAATTAGAAAAGATGTATGGCACCGAGCGCGTTCAAACTTTCAAACAAAAAGCTCTCGCCGCATGGCGCAAATTTATCTCATAGAGCGTTTTTATTGTCATTTTAGAAGTTTGTCCCGAGAATCCACAAAAGTCCCACCCTCGTTTTTGCAAAGGGCAAAAACTTCCAGGGGTCTTAAAAACATTTAAGAGTCACCCCTCCGAACGAAGTGAGGTCAAGGGGTCTACGAATTATCGAATCCTCCCCCTCAGCGCCTTTGGCGCGAAACAGAGGGGGGAGGTACGGTGGGGGTGACAACAAAAGAGCCTTTTTTCCTGTCATCCCTTGCGCTGTGCGGCGCATCAGCGCATCAAGGGATCTCAAAGCCGGCGTCGCGCCTACGGCGCACATACGCCGCTTCCATATCAAAAACAAACAAAAATCACCTTTATATATAACCCGTTATATACCTTGATTTTATTCACTTTTCAGCACTTTTTTGTCTTGACTTTTTTTTGTGTTTTTGATATAACCGAATTGTTATCTGAAATCAGATAATGGTGTCTATCGGGCACTTTAGTACAAATACTCCTCTAGAGGAGTTTCCGAAATAAGCGCTTTGTGACGAATAAGGAAGACTGAGTATCAACAGTTTGTGTAGCTCCTCCATTTTGAGATTTTTTCAAGATGGATTTTTTTTGAACTATCCGGAGGGCGCATAAAACTTAAACCTATCACAGTCCGGTTAATTGTCCTTTTCTTGCGCCCTCCTTAACGGACTATCGGTTTTAATTTTAACTTTAACGGAGATATTCTCATGGATATTAATAAAAAAATACATCAAACCCTTTCCGACCCTTATCATGAAAATCCCCTCGGCGGCATGATTCATCTTTCCGACTTTGTTGATATGGAAAGTGAAATTTCTTTCTTGGATTTTCACCTCGACGAAGCTCTTTTTGATTTAAGCGATATCGAAAAACTTCAAACCATGAATTTTATCAACAACTTAACAAACGGTCGCGTTAATTTTAACAAACCGCTTGCCTATCTTTATTTCACACAAAATGATGAAAAAATGAAAAAAATGATTTCAGAATTTAAGGGTATGGAACAAATCATCTCAAAACTCAACAAACACAATCCTCCTAAAAACGAAGACGAGATGCTCGAATTTTTAGACGATTATTTATAAAAAAGGCGGCAC
>JAFVFH010000064.1 GCA_017475525.1 Alphaproteobacteria bacterium
ACAGATCCTGACGCCCACAAGGGGCTCAGGATGACATTACATCTATTTCTTGCCATACCTGACCATGACTTTTTTCCTGTCATCCTTGCGAAAGCGAGGATCTCCGAACGAAGTTCGGCACCCTTAGCCGAACCAAACGATTCATCCCACGACATACCTGACCATGCCTTTTTGCCTGTCATTAAAACTGAGGTACAAAAGACCCCCAAAGACTGACAACTAGCCTCCACCATATAAGGGATATTATCACATCTTATAAAGATAAAAATTTGACAAATTTAAAACACGCAATAAAATATATTTTATACAGAAATCAATTTTTATTAGAAATATTATCTTATTATTTCTGTCAATTTTTTCTAAAAAAATAACACTCAAATTTAACTTTTGGTAAAAATTTGACAAAATTAATATTGTGATTACTTATAAGAAAAAAATTATATTTGATACAAACAATCATAATTTTGCGCAAAATACGTAAAAAAATAAATTGTCAATTCAAAAATCGTACATTTGAACAAAAAAATCAAATTCCGATTCATTTTGAGCAAAATTAAAAAAAACATTATTCCAAAAAAATTTCACATCGTAATTTTTTATAAATAACTCAAAAAAAGCGGCGGAAAAATCCACCGCATTCTAAAAAACGAATAAATTTTTACGAAATTCGCCGATCAAGAGCCTCCAATTCGTCAATATAAGCTGAAATCAGCGACAAACCATACTCCCAAAAGTCGGAACTATTCGGATTAAGCCCAAACGGCGCCAAAATTTTATCATAGTCATCCAAAGCCGTTTTTGAGAGCATATCCAAGTATTTATCGGCAAATCCGTCGACCTTGCCGGATTGACTAACCTTATACAATGAATTCACAAAACAATCGGCATACGAATAAGCATACACATAAAACGGTAAAAAGAAGAAATGCCCAACCATGGACCAAATATGCGTGCTGTCATCATCCACAACCACCGCATCTCCCAAGCTGGCTCGCATTTCTTCCACCCAAATTTGACTCAAACGCTCTTCCGAAAGTTCTCCCTCTCGACGCTCATTATGCGCACGAGTTTCGAAAAAATGGAAAGCAATTTGCCGAATGGCCGTGTTAATCATATCTCCTACTTTTGAGGCAATCAAACAAAGGCGAGCTTTATCATCTTTCATATTTTTCAACATAGATTGAAAAACAATCATCTCTCCAAAAACAGACGCCACTTCTTCCGATGTCATGCGAGAATGTTCGTTCAGCTCACCGTTTTGCAAACGCAATTGGTGATGGCATCCGTGCCCCAATTCGTGTGCCAATGTTAACACATCATTTTGCTTTCCGTTAAAATTAAGCATCAAATACGGATGTTTTGTCGCCAACGGTCCGCTACAAAAAGCCCCGCTACGTTTACCATCACGCGGCGGCACATCAATCCACTGATTTTCAAAAAAATCTTTAGCAATATTATATAATTTCGGCGAAAATTCTTTATAGGCGTTGAGCACAATTTCCACCGCTTCGTCCCACGAATAATGCACATCTTCACCAAACGGCAAAGGAGCATTTCTATCCCAATAATTGATTTTTTCCACCCCCAACCATTTGGCTTTAAGTTTATAAAACCGATGTGCAATATCTTGATAATGTTTGCGCACTGTCTGCGCCAAAACTTCAACGCTTTCATCGCTCACATCTTCGCTCATATTCCGAGCAGATACCGGCGTTTTAAAACCGCGTTTTTCATCTTCAATAGCCTTATCTTTCATCACCATGTTATATATAAAAGTGAATAAATGCCCGTTTTCATGCAAAACCCTGTTCATTTCCTTTCCGGCTTTTAAGCGTGTTTGCGCATTTTTATCCAACATCAGCATTGAAAGTTCGGCATCATTATACTTTTTACCGTCCACTTCATACACCAAGCGAGCTGAAGTTTCTTCATAAAGACGAACCCAAGCATCTCCGGAAGTCAAAGATTTTTCTAACAAAATTTGCTCCTCCGGCTCACTCAATTCATAATCTTTAAATTTGCGCACTCGCTTAATCCAATAGCGATAAGCATAAATTCTTTCATCTTTTAACCAAGCATCAATTTTTTCTTGTGGCAAAGCATTGAATTCTACACTAAAAAAAACCGTTGGCTTGGCATAATCGGTCAGCGTTTCTTCAATTTGCTGATAAAACCCGACCGCTTGAGCATTTTTCATCTGCGTTACCATATTCAAATAAGCAAACCCGCCCAAGCGCCCTGCTAATAGCGAGCGTTTTTCAATATCTTTGATAACATCTAAAAACTCATCGGCGGAAAGTTGCGCCAACTTTCCCTTATATCTATCGGCAAAATCAGCAGCAGAAGCCCTGTATGCCTCTAAATCAACCGTAATTTGCGGATCATCAACAGATTTATATAAATCACTCAAATCCCAAGCCGGTAAATTTTCACTCATCTTCTTTTTTCTCCTCAATTTCTTCCATAAATGCCTCGTCGGTAATATCCCCCTGCTCTGTTTGTTCATCTTCAGGGGCATATTCAACATTTTCTTTCACATCATTCGGATGCACGCTTTCCGGAGCAGACATAAGCACATCTTCGCGCAAATTCAAGGAACGATTTTTTGCTTCATCCAGTTCTTGTTTTTTGCGATTAATAAATTGGCTTTGAGCTTCTAAATCTGCCATATCTGCTACAATATCACCGTCATACCCCTCGCCATCTAACACAGACGTTTCAGGTTCAAACAAATAATTTGCCCATGGCGAATTTTGCTTACCTCTAACCCATGCGCCAAAACCTTCAAGAATAACCGAAGTATTACATTTCATATCCTGCCATAAATGTTTCAGCGGACACATCATTTCGCCTCTGTTACAAGCCGAAACACTTAGTACCAGTTGTTCGGTGCAAGGAATAAACCCTCGTTTTTGCTCATCAATTTTTGGCGCAATTGCCAGCGTTGCCGTCATATAAAGCATAAACAACACGACAAGTGCCAACAAATAGTAATACAATAAATGAAAAAATTTTGCCATTTACCCTCGCGCCTTTGCGTAGGTTTCCAACAATGCCAATTCTTCCAACGTATTTGCACTGGCCACTTCCTCAGGCTTACCTTCAAATGCTGTGCACTTCAATCCCATTTGATGAGCCACCTCCACCGCATCAGTCAAATAAAACTCACCTGCAGCATTTTTATTACCGATACGAGCTAATACTTCAAACAAATATTTGCCGTCAAAAGCCATAAATCCGGAATTGCAAAAATCAATTGCCTTTTCTTCATCAGACGCATCTTTGAACTCAACAATCCGCTCCAGTTCGCTACCTTTCATCACCAAGCGCCCGTATCTACCGGCATCTTCCGGTCTGAAGCCAAGCACCACCACGGCAAAACCTTCTTTAACTTTATCAATTGAACGTTCAAAAGTTTTTTTGGTAATTAGTGGTGTATCTCCAAAAATAACCAAAATCGGTCCGGTAAAGCCTTTCAACAAATCTTTGGCACAATTTACCGCATGACCGGTTCCCAGTTGCGCATCTTGCACGCATGTCTTATAAGGCGCTACCGTTTTGGCCACTTCATCACCTTCCGGAGAAATCACCGTCACAATTTCATCAACCGGAATAGTTTCCAGTGTTTCGATAATATGTTTAATCATCGGTTTGCCACATACCGGCATCAAAACTTTCGGCTTATCAGACTTCATACGCGTCCCTTTTCCGGCTCCCAAAATAACGGCTGCAATTTTATTATCCATATTTTACTCCTTTATCCTTTTTTTAATCATTATGATATAACATAGAATTATGTATAATTTACACGCAAATAAAAGGGACTTCAAATGAAAAAAGTTTTTTTACTCATTTTATGTGGTTTATTCTTTCAATATACCAACACCCGCGCAGATGTTGTTTCAATCGTTGATATGGGCTCTTATCGCCCACAACATAAAAATATGTCCCCATCAGAAACAGTTGCTCCCGGTCTGCCTGATCCGCGTGATGAACAAGCTGTACGCAAATATTTCAAGGAGCGGATTGAAAATGCCGCCGTAACTCAGGTTAGTATAGATGAAGATTACACTTCTCCAACTTCGGTTAATGTTGTCCATACGCCGGAATATCTGAAAGCCTTGGAAGAAGAGAAAAAGCCTCTGTTCCAGAAAATGTACGAAGAAGCCGTTCAAGCTCTGAACGGCGATAGCGATAATCCACGTCCCTCGGATGTTGCAACAGAAGAGGAACAAAATGCGGCAACTTCTGCCACGCGTTTTTTTACGTTAGATACCCCTCGCCGTCCACGCATAGAAGATGACTTTGCTAACGAACCTGAAATTCCGACAGTTGGTTTCACATTGCCGAGCGGGCGACGTATGTTAGCAC
>JAFVFH010000065.1 GCA_017475525.1 Alphaproteobacteria bacterium
ACCCATCTGATATCTTTGCATTGGTTGGCGCGCTCAAGCCAAAGCAGATAGCCGAGCTGTTTTCTTAAATTTTGATCAAGCATATATAAACTCCTTTTATGGTTAAAACAAAACCGCTTTGAAATTCTCAAAACGGGGAGCCACAAAAACTGCGTCAATACAGATTCCATTATTCGAGCTATGCCTTATTTCAGGAACTCCCCTTAAAACTGGAGTTTTATTGACGAAGTGTTTTGTGAACACCATAACCGTTTCGGTTATACTGTCTATTATAAAAAGAATTAACTTAAAATCAAGTTAAAAAAGCCTCCCATCTGAGAGGCTTAAAAAAACTAATGGCAACGCGTTTCTTCCATACTGCCCTCTGCCGTGAAGCTCAAGGTTATGTTTTCATCTGCTTTGAGCTCAATACGCCATTCATATTCGTTGACATTTTTCTCGGTCACACTGCCCTTAATATTTTCATCTAAAATCTTGGTTTGCGGCGGCAAGTTTTGTTTGAACACCACAAGGGCATTTTTATCCCCTCCGTTGTGGAAAACAACTTCAGTGTCATAAGCGCGCACAATTTGATAGCGCGGACATTTGCCCTGCTCGTCTTTAATCACCTTTTCAGATACTTTGCGCACCTTTTGAACTTTGCCATCAACAAAAACATCAAACATATCGCCTATTTTGAGCTCAATCTTTTCGCCTTTGGCTGTTTGACCGATAGCGCCTTCGCCGATAAATTGCAAATTACCTTTTGAATCATTTTCATAAAAACGCATCACCCCTTTGGGTAAAGGAAGGCCTAAATTTGATTCTTTGTCATTTTTCAAAATATAATAAATAGCCGGATGGAGCTTTTCAAAAGCGGAAGCATAATCCCCATTAAAATAGAGCATTGAATTTAAGCGCCCTTCTTTTTGATAGGCTACATTATTTTGTTCCAAAAGCGCCAATTGTTTGGTCTGATTGTCGGAAATACTTGTGCGGTTTGGAAGGGTATAAAGTTGATAAGCGCTAAAACTTTCTTGCTCCGGCATCGCCGTTTCAAAAGAAGCACCATCTGCGCTCACAGCCATCGCCTTCATCATCACCATACCGTTGCGAGGCATCGCACCATAAGAGCGCACTTCATTGACATCGCCTGCAATGAGTTGCACTTTTGCATTTTCATAAGCCACACCGGAATTGTTGACAATTGTCACCCACCCTGTTAAATCAAGCTTGTTTTCATCTTTCACACCGGCAACATAATTGGTTTTCCATGAAATACCTTTTGTTAAATAAGCAAGCATAATATCTTTAAGCTCTGATTGAACGCTTGAGATTTTTGCCGCCAAAGTCGGCTTTTGCCTTAAATCTTTCGGCAATTTATCAAACACCAAGCGACCGTCAAAATTTGTTTCAATACCATAGTCAAAGAGCAAAACAGGTTGCCCGTTTTGAAAGCTCACAAGCTTTGCTTTATCAAAAATCTGTTCACCTGTTTGAGGGTTTACGCGAACTGTTTTCACATTTTGCCCCACAAATTTTTCGGTGATGTTATACGGTGTTAAAAGCGCATAATCGTAGTTTTGTTCCAAAACGTTAATACGTTCTCCCATAATAAGAACGCTTTCAGGTTTTAACTCTGAGGCAACTCCCACAAAAGCCACATCATTCAAACCTTGCTTAAAATCGATGCTTCTCACATCGCGCACAAGTGCTAAATCGTTGTTATATATACTGATTTGCAAATCTTTTGAAAGAGGTTGTTCTTGGGCTCGCGCATTGAGTGCAAAAGCGCAAATGCACAACATCAAAACCATTTTTAACCGCATTTTAAATCTCCGTAAACGTTAATCTCTCCTTAAAATAAATCACAAATAACATTCTGACAAGATATTATCACTTTTTTAAGCAAAAAATACTTGACAAAAAATAGAAAAAGGAATATAAAAAAGATGATTAATTAAAAATTCTGTAAACCCTTAAATCCTATAGATATGAAGTTATTCTCATTCAAAAAGCCCGTCGAAATCAAAGACGGCAAGCTCATTATCAATGAACTGGCAAAAAACCAAAAGTTTAAAAAAGAAGGCTACTACTTCGTTGTCGAAGGCTATGATGAACAAACGAAGCAAGCATATAAGGCTTATTACGCCGTTCCGACCTGCGAATTTATGTTCATCAAGCTCAAAACCGAAACCCACTCTGTTGAGCTCGTCTCCTGGAAGGAAGAGCATGACACGGTGGTGAGCAAAAAGATTGACAACCTCGGCAACGTGTTGACCGAAATCAGCGTCTATATGACAACTGCTAACGTCAGCAAAAAACTCATCAAGCGCACCTTCGTCTCCGAGCTTGATGGTGAAAAAAAGAGCAAGACCTTCTTCCTCGGAGATAAAATCAGATCCGAGGGCGACTTCCCCAAAGACCATTTCAAGTATTGGATCATCTAAAAACAAACTTTTGGTCATCTAAAATGAACCCCGCTTACCATCAAGCGGGGTTTTATTTTTATTCTTCTTCATAACCGATGGCTTGCGAAACAATCACACGCTGATTATCAGGCAAATTCAGCGCCTGTGCCACCGCTTCTTTATCAAACAGCGCACGCACCACGGAGCCTAAATCATTTGTTGCCGCATAAAGCTCAACATTTTGATAAGCCGATCCTGCATGCATAATGGCATAATTGTTATCAGCCGTTGAGCCGGCATAAATCAGCACCAAAGGCACATTTGCCATAAACGGCTGACTTTGAAACATATCAAGAATGCTCTTATCCAAAACACGCACCAAACTGTTTGCGTCGGCATCATATAAAAATGTGCCTAAATTGTTTGTCACGTAGACGGATAAATCTTTTTCGTTTCTGGCTGTCGGAATTGTTCGGCGCCCGTCTTCACGATTAACGCCATAGGCCACCCACAAAATATTGCTCAAAAGTTGGTTGTCAATCGGACGCGTGCTGAAACGGCGAACGGAATGTCTGTCTTTCAAAGCCTGATAAAGCGTTACCCCGTTATCAATTTGCGGCTCGGGCAATTCAATACTTTGCGCCATGGCAACCGAGCTCATCACCCCGAACGCTGCCGATAAAAACATCATTTTTTTATTCATTTCTTAAACCTTTTTTAAATTAAAACTAACGCTAATATAATCTTTATTTTTCAATTTCATAAGATGATTTTCGAAAGTATGAACAAAAAAATACCCCCGTCTTTCGACAAGGGCGTGGAGAGTCTACTTAAAGATCTTGATACGATAATAAGTACCTGTGCGATTAAAAAGCGCTAAGTCCAAATTCTTGAGTTCTTTAAGCTTTTGGGCAATCTCGCTGTCCCAGATGTCCTCCTTAAAAATGCGATCTCGCCGACATGATGCAATCTGATCCAAGATACTTTGCATCTCGTCAAAAACAGTGTATAAAACTGTTTCTTTGAAATCCGAGGCGGAATAACCTCTCATAAGACTGAGAAGATCACAAACCTCTTTGTTAGACAGCTGGTTTACGCGAAGCGAAAATAGCTTATCACTTTCTTGGGCGATACGTTTGCCTTTGATAACGTAAAGCTTCTTTGCATAACGCATAATGCGCCAGTAATCAAATTTTTTTCTCATAATTATATATGTTTTAATTGGTTTGTAATTCGTGATTGCAGCAATTTTTATCATATCTTCTTCAATTTGTCAAATATATTTTTGACAAAACATTAAAAAAACGTCAATAAACGCAAAATATTTTGCAACCGCCTCGCCGTGCAAGCATATGCGGCACTTATAAGTATTTTTATCGGTCTTTTCCCGATAGCCGCCATTGTCAGTTCGCACAAAATTATCATATCTAAAAAATCTCCCGTGAATTGCCTAAAAAATAAGCAAAACACGGGAGAAATCGAGTGGATTAAGAATGAATCTCGCCTCATCCAATACAACAGGATAAGAGTCTTTTCATCAACACTATTTTTTTGCTAAAAAATCGTCCAATTTAGCGTTAAAGACTGATTGACTTAAATTATTTTCTCTTTCCAAGTTGTAATCATCGAGAATATAATCCTTAAAAATTTGTGCAACAGCACGATTCTGTTCTCCCAGAGCTTTACATAGTTTTTCATATTCAAGTGAAGGAATGCCTTTATTTAAATTTTCTGAATAATTATGAGCTCTATAGCTTTTCTCTGCTACAAAATCCACAGGGAACGACTTGCTTTCATCCCCAAGTTTAAAGTTGACATCATAGTATGCTGTTAACTCTGATGCGTCTCGATAGCCTCCCGGATCTTCATCACAGCAGGAATAGTAAGTTTCTTTTTTCTTTAGTTCTTGCCTACGAGAAAGTTCAATATTGAGTGCACCCTCCCCTTTACGAATTTCTACCGTCAAAGATTGTTCATCTGTCTGCATATTGACCATTGCTCCGGCTTTTCTATACATGTATTTATTCATGATTTTGTCCTTTCTTAAAATGTTTTATTTTACTTAAGTGTATCATAAACGAACGTTTAAAATCATCGATAAATCTGAAATAAGAAAATGATTAACTCATTGAAAATTCAATATAAAATTTTTTCAAAAAATGCTTGATTTAAACGTTCCTTTAAATCGAACAGCTTTTTAATCAAAAAATTAAGCAAATTCAGATAAATAAGAGGAAGGAAAAACTTCAAGAATAGGAAAAAAATTATGATTTACGGATATATTAGAAAAAGCACGGAAAAGCAAGAATTTCGGCACATGGAAGATGAAATTAAAGAATATTCAAAAAAACACAATATCCATATTGATACATGGATAACGGAAAGCATTTCATCAAGAAAATCACTAAAAGACAGAGCCTTAGGGAAACTTCTTTCAGAGTTAAAAAACGGCGATATTCTCATCACAACCGAAATATCGCGCCTCGGGCGTTCTCTTTTAGAAGTGATGAGCATTTTGCAAACGTGTTTGAATAAAAACTGCCAAGTCATCACCATCAAAGAAAACTATCATCTCGGCAATGATTTACAATCACAAGTCCTCGCTTTTGCTTTCGGTTTATCGGCGCAAATTGAACGTGACCTTATCTCTCAACGCACCAAAGCGGCTTTAAGCTCAAAAAAAGCACACGGCATCAAACTCGGACGCCCTTTCAACGCAGAATCTAAAAAGCTCAAACTCTCAAAAAATATAAGACGCATTCAAAACCTCTTAAACAAAGGCGTCACTCAGGCTAAAATCGCTCAACTCTTGGGGGTCCAACGCGGAACCTTACAACGATTTTTGAAAAGAATAAATATGCCATGCGGCTAAAAGCATGGCATAAAATATAAAAATAAAAACTATTTGTATCTGAGACGGAAGGTGTTGCCATAAAACACTGTCATTCCCGAGGTCACACCCAACAGGATGTGACACATCGGGAATCTACAGAACAGATTGCGAAGCAATGCTTTATTTATACCTCAGCCTAAACGTATTTCCAGTTTTCTTTGAAACCGCCGCCGCTTCTTCGACGGTGTAGATGCGTTTGTTTTTATAGCCTTTGAAAACGCCCATTTCATAAATTGCGATGCTTCCGTCAGCAAGCTCTTTTTCTAAACGAAGCGGTACCACTTTAAGCCCCGCCAGTAAAGCCGTGTTTGTTTTGTATTTTGATTCCTCTCTTAAATACTTTTCACAATCCCCTTTTGTGCATATGATATTAATTTTACCGTTTTCATCTTTTTTTAAGCCACCTCTGCCTGTCGTCAAAAAAGCTTCTAGTTGGTCTTCGCTAACCGTTAAATTTGTTGCGTTGACGCCGTAAAAGGCATCATGCTCTATTGTTGCGTTATCAGGAATCGTGAGGCTTTTTAAATTTGTGCACCCCATAAAGGCAGAATTTCCTATAGATTCAACCGAATCAGGTATGACTAAATTTGTTATACCTGTCATTTCCCTAAATGCTTGGTTACCAATATTTTTCACTGTTCTCGGAATTGTCAATTCTGTTACACCTGTCATGCCGTAAAATACTTGTGTCCCGATATTTGTCACACCTGCAGGAATTGTAAAACTCGTCACACCACGCATACCATAGAAAGCCCTATCACCAATACTTGTCACACCCGATGGAATTTCAAGTCTTCCTTGCACGCCAATCATGCCATGAAACGCTCCAGAGCCAATTTCGGTAACGGAATCTGGAATTTTCAAACTGGTGACACCGGTCACTGAGCTAAAGGCATTTTCTCCTATTTTTACCAGTTTTTCCGGCAACGTTATGCTTTTCACTGTCTCCTTATTATCACTCCAACCACTGCTAAAACTGGATGGCAATTCTGTAATATTGCCGGTTACTTCAATCGAGGTCACACCAACCGGAAACATCCCCACAAAAGGCTGTGAGTATACAGTCGCGCTACTTCCTTCTGCTGTCGGACCATAAATTCCCATTTTTTTTGCTTGAATTGTTTTTTCTTCATCGATATAAACCGGCTCACCATTATCATATACAGGCGTCAAAGCATAATAAGTTCGATTACTTGCCCAACCAAGCTCTGTACAACTTGCCGTACCATTTTTACAATTTTCATAAGATGGAATTGTTAAGTCTTCCTCATCTTCCGCTAAAGCATTAAATGATAGCATCATCCCCGTCATCAATACCGGTATTAAGATTTTATTTTTTTTCATAACATTTTCTCCTTATTTTACATTAAAACAAAGCCGCACCTTTTAAGGAGCGACGGGGAGTAAAAGAATCATGTAAAGAGAAATGACTCCGATAACCTTTAGGGTCAACCTTGAACATTCGCTACCGGCTCCCCGACTTTTTTTCGGGGATAAAGTGTTTTTAAAAACAAAAAACACCATAGAATTACAGTGTTATCCATCACTGCTCTTTACTTAGGCTCTTTTAAAGCCCCGCACCCTTTTGGGCGCTTGATAAAGAAGTTTCCCTCCCTATCCGTTTTTTATTAAAGCATGAAATCAGCAAAATGTCAAAAGAAAAATACAAAGTCGCGTTAAAAAACTTAGAGAATGGTGCAGATAAATTTCTAAAAGTTCGATATTTGCGGCGAATAATAAAAAATTTTCCCTCCTGCAAAGGGAGTGTACATAGACGTACATGACCAAGCAGAAGGGAAAATTTTTGTACTTAGTCGCCCAAATAGCGAACTTTTACTTGACTTCTTCGAAGTCAGCATCCACAACCTTCTCATCTTTCGGCTGCTGTTCTCCTGTTGAAGCCCCTTGTGCCTCACCTTGTGCTTGAGATGCGCCTTGCGCTTTATACATTGCTTCACCGAGTTTTAATGAAGCCTGCATCAAAGCATCGCTCTTTTCTTTAATGGCAGCCGTGTCTGTGCCCTCCAAAGCGGTTTTAACGGCAGCAACAGCTTCTTCAATCGCGCTCTTGTCAGCGGCAGAAATTTTGTCGCCGTTTTCTTTCAAGGTCTTTTCGGTTGTGTGAACCAAAGCCTCTGCCTGATTGCGCGTCTCAACTTCTTCTTTTTTCTTCTTATCCGCTTCAGCATTGAGTTCAGCGTCTTTCACCATCTTTTCGATATCTGCGTCGGACAAACCGCCCGAAGCTTGAATACGAATGGCTTGTTCTTTGTTTGTAGCCTTATCTTTGGCTGAAACATTCACAATGCCGTTTGCATCAATATCAAACGTCACCTCAATTTGCGGCATTCCGCGCGGTGCCGGCGGAATACCCACCAAATCAAATTGACCCAGAAGCTTGTTATGTGCGGCAATTTCGCGTTCACCTTGGAACACACGAATCGTCACAGCCGTTTGACCATCTTCTGCCGTTGAGAAAACTTGGGATTTACGCGTCGGAATGGTTGTGTTGCGGTCAATCAAGCGTGTGAACACACCACCCAATGTTTCAATACCGAGTGATAACGGTGTCACATCAAGAAGCAACACGTCTTTGACATCACCCATCAACACACCGCCTTGAATTGCGGCACCGACAGCAACAACTTCATCAGGGTTGACACCTTTGTGAGGCTCTTTACCGAAAATTTCTTTCACTTTTTCCTGCACTTTCGGCATACGTGTCATACCGCCGACCAAAATCACCTCGCTGATTTCACTTGCCGATAAACCGGCGTCTTTCAAAGCTTTTTGGCAAGGTTCAACCGTTCTATCGATCAAATCATCAACAAGTGATTCAAGTTTAGCACGCGTGAGTTTAATATTGAGGTGTTTCGGACCTGTCGCATCAGCTGTAATAAACGGCAGATTGACATCTGTTTGTGTGGCAGATGAAAGCTCGATTTTTGCCTTTTCAGCCGCTTCTTTCAAACGCTGCAAAGCAAGTCTGTCAGCTTTCAAATCAATGCCTGATTCTTTTTTGAACTCTTCGGCCAAAAAGTTGACAATACGTTGGTCAAAGTCTTCACCGCCCAAAAATGTATCGCCGTTTGTTGACTTCACTTCAAACACGCCGTCACCGATTTCCAAAATAGAAATATCAAACGTACCGCCGCCAAGGTCATAAACGGCAATTGTGCCGCTTGCTTTTTTATCCATACCGTAAGCAAGCGCGGCAGCTGTCGGCTCGTTGATAATACGCAAAACATCCAAGCCTGCGATTTTACCGGCATCTTTTGTTGCCTGACGTTGAGAGTCGTTAAAATATGCCGGAACGGTAATCACAGCTTTTTCAATTGTTTCACCCAAATAGCTTTCGGCATACTCTTTAATTTTTTGCAAAACGATGGCTGAAATTTGTGACGGTGCATACTTTTGCCCTTTCACTTCAACCCAAGCATCACCGTTGTCGCCTGAAATAATCTTAAACGGAGCGGTTGCCTTGTCTTTCTGCACCTCGGCAGAATCAAATCTGCGTCCGATCAAACGTTTGATGGCAAAAAGTGTGTTTTCCGGATTTGTCACAGCTTGACGCTTTGCGGCCGCACCAACCAAACGCTCGTTGTCCGTAAATGCAACCATCGAAGGCGTTGTGCGTGCCCCTTCGGAGTTTTCCAAAACTTTAGCATCTTTACCTTCCATCACGGCAAAGCAAGAGTTCGTCGTGCCAAGGTCAATACCAATAACTTTATTGCTCATATTGTAACTTCCTTTTGTTTAATTAAAAATCTTTTTCTAAGAGCTTATATAGGAAGCCGTTTTTTTTCATGCAAGAGGCAAAAAAATTTTTTTGGTATTTTTTAGAGCAAACGGTTATGTTGATTTTGTTTTCTTGAGCCATATATCCAACACGCAACTTAAAATCAATTAATAAGGAGAAATATCATGGCATGCAAATGTCCGTCTTCAAAATCTGAAGTTTCAAAAAAATCTGCTTTAAAATCCGAAGAAAGCAAATCTTCTTCTGAAAAACAAAGCGGTTCTTCAAAAACTTCAAAATAAAAGAAGATACAAACAAAAAAACCGACCTTATCACAAGGTCGGTTTTTTTGCTATCTTTGGATTTTAGAAGCGATATCTGACGGATATTCCGAACGTCCACTCTTCACGATCCCAGACATTAAAGAGTTTTTGCTCTTCAAATAGTTTTGCATCGTCGTATGGATTCACCGATTCCACAAATCGCGCAAAAACTAAGATGTCTGTGTTCGGAATCTTGGTCTGGAAAAGATTCGTTTTGATAGAGAGTTGCATACCGTATTTGAAACACCATGCTGTATACGGCTCTGCCTCAATCTCAGCATCTTTGTTGTTTGGATCTTCTTCCAAATCATACATAACCCCGCTTGACTTTCCGCTTCCCACCATAAAATCCAGCATAACCCCTAAGGGCTTGTGGGCGCCAACTGAGAGCCCGAATTTCCACAAGAGGTCACTTGTGACTCCTTCTTTTGATCCCCTTTCTTTGTCAAATGCAGCGACGAGACCGGTCTGAAACGCAAACCCGAACTGATTCAGCTCAAGTCCTTCAGGGGTCTGCTTGCCCGGAACAAATGTCAACGTATAGTCGAAATTCAATCCGAAATTGATCTGCGAGAGCGGGGTCGCTTTATCAACTGCATCTGACTGTTTATCGGTCAGTGCATCGTCATTTCCATTGCCATTATCATGGCCGATAATGGTGGAAATCCCAAGTTGCTGAAAAGCCCAGAACTTTCCTTTCAGAGGAAGAACAACCTTTTCATCGGGATTGTAGAAATCAATCTTCCCTTTCGTGGCATTCTCCATAAAGGCGGTCATAAACGGATTGACCTGAGATGCACCTTCGTTCTCTGCTTCAACCGAATCGACTTCGGCTTCGGATTCGACATCAACTGCGACGGTATCAACCTGAGGAGTTTCAACCTGAGTTGCTTCTTCGACAGACGGATTTTCCGTCTCTGTGGTCTGCGCATATGCCTGGCATACCGCAAACATCGTGCAAAGCACGATAATAGCTTTTGCTTTCATAATAGTATGTGTAAGAAATTAATTATTGACAATATGTTTTAATTTGTCAAAATTATGACTCAAAAAATAAACAAAAGCAAGTGTTTTTTTCAAATTGATAAAAAAATTTAAAAAAGTTCTTGCATTTCACAAAATTTTATTTTATGTATGTGCTTACCAAAAGATATTGGGGCGTCGCCAAGTGGTAAGGCATCGGCTTTTGGTGCCGACATTCGTAGGTTCGAATCCTGCCGCCCCAGCCAAGAAATTTGATAAATCGCTGTTTTTACAGCGATTTTTTTTGTTTAAAAGACCCCTAAATAACGATTTTTCGGTATTTTCACATAAGTGAGACAGTGGGGTGAGACAGTTTGGCTTTACGATATAACCATTTAGAACGCAGAA
>JAFVFH010000066.1 GCA_017475525.1 Alphaproteobacteria bacterium
TCGGAGCACGCACAATTTATCAAATGGGCAATATAGACTTAAATTTGCCCGAATCGCTCAATAAAATTAATAGTTACGCATTTTATATTTCACACATTTCAACTCTTAATATACCTAGCAATGTGACATTTTTAGCACCTAACGCTTTTGGATCAGGCTCTCAATATAATGAAAGTACTTACTTAAATAATTTGATATGTGATGAAGCCTTAAAATCACAATGTGAAGCGATGTTGTCAAGTTGGGATAAGAATATTTCCTTGGCAATATCCGAACAACACAATGGGCAATATTATCTCAATGGCAAATTTTATAATAGCGTCAACGACATGATGCATGGAAACTATATCAAAAAACGCATCTATACCATCGACGAGGCTACCCTTGTTTCAAAACCTAAAGGCAATACCTTTAAGCTGAGATACAAATAATTGCGTGTTTTTCTTTTAGCAATGAAAGAAGTTAAAATTTTTCAGTAAATTTTAACTTCCTTATGATTATATAGTATGCAGATACATTTCAAATTAAGAGTAAAAAAAATGAAAAAAACAAAAGTTGCCTTCGTTTATGACTTTGATGAAACACTAAGCACGACTTATATGCAAGATTATCTGCTTATTCCAAAGCTTGGATTAAAGCCTGAAACATTTTGGAAAAAGGCAAATGCATGGTCTGCCGACAATATGGCCGATCAGGTCACCGGCAGTATGTATTATTTTACAAAAATCGCTAAAGAAAAAGGTATTTGTCTTTCAAAAAAGATGCTTGAAGATTGCGGTCGGGATATCAAATATTTTGAAGGGGTTGAAACTTGGTTTGAGCGAATCAACAACTTCGGAAAATATCTTGATTTAGATATTGAACATTATATCGTTTCATCAGGCTATGAGGAAATTATTGAAGGTTGCTCCATCAGACCTTATTTTAGGGGTGTTGCCGGTTGCGCTTTTGCTTTTGATGAAAACGGAATGCCTATTTGGCCGGCACGTGTCGTCAACTACCAAGCTAAAGTTCAATATTTATCCAAAATCAATAAAGGACTGAAAAAGCTTGATGATAAGGCCGTTAATGAATACATTCCTGACGAAAATCGCCGTATTCCCTATACCCGCATTATTTATTTCGGCGATGGACAAACAGACGTTCCTTCAATGAAAATGGTGAAAGACAGACATGGAACGGCTATCGCCGTTTATAAACCTAAAAGCCATAAAAAACGCAGAGCAACACAAATGCTCAAAGATAATCGTGTCAATTTTGCTTTACCTGCTGATTATCGTGAAGGAAAAGGCATAGACACTGCCGTTAAGGCTGTTTTATACCGTATTGCCGTTTTGCGCGATTTGGAAGAGATGCAAAAAGAAGAAATGAAAAAAATAAAATAGCAAAAACGCCCGAATAATCAGGCGTTTTTTTATCAAGTGTTTTGAAAAGAAATTACTTCAATTCAACTTTAGCACCGGCAGCTTCAAGCTTAGCTTTGATTTCTTCAGCTTCAGCTTTCGGAGCGCCTTCTTTAACTGTCTTCGGAGCACCGTCAACCAAATCTTTTGCTTCTTTCAAGCCAAGTTGTGTGATTGCACGGATTTCTTTAATCACATTGATCTTGTTTGCACCGGCATCGGCCAAGATAACATCAAATTCTGTTTTCTCTTCCGCACCGGCAGCACCAGCGGCGCCAGGAGCAGCAACTGCAACAGCAGCGGCAGCTGAAACGCCCCATTTTTCTTCTAACATTTTTGATAAATCAGCAGCTTCCATAACTGTTAAAGCTGATAATTCGTCGACTAATTTGGCTAAATCTGCCATTCTTTTTCTCCAAATAAAATAAAATTAAAACTTGTTTTGTTAAATAACTTAAAAACCTTAAGCAGCCTCTTTTTCGCTGTATGCTTTTGTAACTCTTGCCAATTTTGAAGCAGGAGCTTGCAAAAGACCGATAAGTTTTGCTCTGAGTTCGTCCATTGACGGAATGGTTGCTAAACGCTTGATTTCATCAATTGATAAAGCGTTTTCGCCCATAGCGCCACCGACAAGAATGAGCTTTTCATTATCTTTAGCAAAATTGACACATGCTTTGCAAGCAGCAACAGGATCGTTTGAAAAAGCGATTGCTGTCGGACCTTTGAACAGGTCAGCCAAGCCTTCAAATTTTGTGTCTTTAAGAGCCAGTTTGGTGATCCGGTTTTTCGTTACTCTGAACCCGGCGCCTGCTTTGCGGACTGCATCACGGAGTTCTGAAACTTCAGCCACCGTCAACCCTTTATAATGAGAGATAACGACAACTTCAGCACCGTTTAACAGCTCGTGCAATTCGTCGAGCAATTGTTTTTTTTCATCGCGGTTCACTTTATAAGTCTCCACTAAAAAATTTTACCACACCACACACAAAAAAACAACAAATGCCTTTTGAATGTGGCAACCAAATCTGTCCGATTAAGGGAGAAAAAATCGATTATAAGAAACTTCATTAAACTCCGTCTATGTAGGAAATTAAGGATAAAACGAGTTCATCCGCCTACAGTCTTGGACAGAGTGACAACTTTTGAAAGTTATCACTTGAGCGACCTTTTATATGAAAAAAAAGATGATGTCAAGCATAAAATTCAATTTTTTGCTTTGACTTTTGATTTATTTTGTGCCATCATAGAATCGTAACCAAAATGGTTGCGGTGTCTATCAAACATCTTTAACTGTATAACTCCTCATAGGGAGTAAACGAAATAAGCACATTTGTGACGAATAAGTTTGTCTGTACAGTTACAGTTTGATAGCTCCCACTTTGGAATTTTTCTAAAGTGATTTTTTTATGTAATGGAGAATTGATATGAAAAGAACAGTACTTATTTTAAGCATTTTGATAAGTTTTAATGCCTTTGCTGAAACATCAGGCACATGCGGACCGAGGTCCGGTTCGGGAACCGATGATGACCCTTATGTTTACGCCGACAATTGCAAATGGACTTTAGATGAAAACGGAAAATTGACAATTACAGGTACCGGCAAGATGGGCTATCATGAATATTATGATGCTCCATGGGGACATGATATTACCGAAGTCAGTATTTCAGGCGTATCATCAATACCAACTCATGCTTTTGTATCGTCTCCAAATTTAACAAAAGTTGACATATCCGATTCGGTCACAAAAATAGGCGGGTTTGCATTTGAAAGTGATTGGGGACTAAAAAATATTTCTTTGCCTCCAACAATTACACACTTAGGTGAGGGTGTTTTTGCAAGCACCTCTCTCACAACACTTATCATTCCGGATTCACTCATGGCGGAAAAAGCCTTTTTTTCGAAACTTGCTTTAGATGGATCATACGTTCGAAATTTAATTTGCTCATCCGAAAAGCAGTCGGATTGTAGCGCTTATCTTGAAAATGCACTTGAATATTATAGACCTGAAGGGTATACCGGCGGTTGGCCGCCACCATCACGCCCTCTGAGCAACAAACCGAATATATCAATTTATACAAAAGATGGAAATGAAATTTTCTATAACAACCATTGGTATGAAAGCCTCAAAGATATTGCCTCAGGCAATTATATCAAAAAACGCATATACACCGTTGACGAAGCTGAAAAGGTTTCAAAGAAAGCCGGAAATACGTTTAGGCTGAGGTATAAATAAAGCTTTATTTTATCTTTTCCAAAATCATCGGGGATTGATTTGGCTTTTCACCGATTGTGATAAAGCGATGTATTTTAGCTGAAACTTTTTGATAATCCGATTCGTTTTGTGCGTGAACATAGCAAAGAGGTGTTTTAACATCGACTTTATCGCCGATTTGGCAAAATGAAGAAAAGCCCGTCGCATAATCAATGGTGTGCAAAGGATGTGTCCTGCCGCCTTTGAGTTCAATAAGGAGCAAACCGATATCGCGTGTTGACATCGCATGAATATAGCCTTCGCTCGTAGCAAAAACAGGGCGAATGATACTTGCTTTGGGCATATAATCAAACGGTTTGTCCACAAAATCTGTTGCTCCGCCGAGCATTTTCACCATTTTTGCAAATTTTTCAAGTGCGAACCCTGACGACAAAGCTTTTTCAATTTTCTTGTATGCTTCTTTTTCATCAATCGCCAATTTGGCAGAAACCAAAATTTCCGCACACAAGGCTTTGGTCACTTCATCAAAATGTTTATTGACATTTTCGCCTTTGAGATACCGAACAGATTCGAAAACCTCCAGTGCATTGCCCACTGTGCTGCCCAAAACGGAATTCATATCGGTGAGCAAAGCCGTTGTTTTTGTGCCGACTTCGTTTGCTACATCGACGATAGAGCGTGCTAAAGATCGTGCATTGTCAATGCTTTCCATAAACGCACCCTTGCCGAATTTAACATCCATCACAAGATTATCAAGTCCCGAAGCCAACTTTTTAGATAAGATTGAAGCGGTAATCAGCGGAATCGATTCAACTGTTGCACAAACATCGCGAACAGCATAAATCCTTTTGTCTGCGGGAGCTAAATTGCCTGTTTGCCCGATGATAGCACAACCAACTTCTTGAACCGTTTTTTGAAACAGGTCATTTGAAGGGGCTGTTTGGTACCCCTGAACAGAATCAAGCTTATCAAGTGTGCCGCCCGTGTGACCCAAACCACGCCCTGAAATCATCGGCACATAAGCGCCGCAAGCTGCCAGAATCGGTGCCAACACGAGGCTGACTTTGTCCCCGACACCTCCTGTTGAATGTTTGTCAACAACAGGACCGCTCAAATGCCATTTCAGAACATCACCCGAATCACGCATTGCAAGTGTTAAGGCCACTTTTTCTTCATCATTTAAACCGTTCAAAAAAACAGCCATTGTCAAAGCGCCAATCTGTGCATCTGAAATTTCTTCGTTTGTTACACCCTTAATAAAAAAATCAATTTCCTCTTTTGTTAAAATCTGTTTATTCCTTTTGTGGCGAATGATTTCTTGCGGTAGCATTTTATTTCTCCAAATATTTTATCAAAAGACCTTGTAAATCGACGGCAGCCATGTGGGCTTCCATCAAAGTTTCTTCATGTGAAAGCGGTATGGATTGAATATCGGCACTCTGATTTGTAATCACCGAAATACCGACAACCTTCATACCAAAATAAATAGCACTGATGACTTCCGGTACCGTCGACATACCAACCGCATCAGCACCTAAAAGCCTGAAAGCCTTAACCTCTGCTTTTGTTTCAAAATTCGGGCCGACAACAAAAAAATACGTTCCTTCATAAAGTTTAATATTGTTTTCCTTGGCTGTTTGGCGGATTCTTTCTTGCAATTCATGGTCATAATCATTACTCATATCCGGAAATCTCGGACCCTCTTTGTCATTGTTTGCGCCAATCAGCGGATTTTGCCCCGAAAAATTGATATGATCGGTAATCATCATCAACGAACCTGCCGGCATATCTGCCCGAAGAGAACCGGCCGCATTGGTCGCAATCACCTCTTTAATGCCGACTTTTTGAAAAGCGGACATCATATCTTTTGCAAGCGATGCCGGATGTCCTTCATAAAGATGATAACGCCCGTTCATGCATAAAACATTTCTTCCGCCCAAACGCCCCGCTATCAGCTCACCTTTGTGGCCCGAAACCATAATTTTCGGAAAACCGATTTGCGTGTACGGCACAATGATTTTGTCCGAAATTCTATCGGCCAGAACACCAAGCCCCGAGCCTAAGATAATAAGAACCTCAGGTACAAAACCATGAAATGCTTTTTGCATATTTTCAACATAAGTTTCAATCATTTTTTCAAATCCTCATCAAAAGGCTGAGGCAAAAGCTCGACGATTCGACACGTTTTTTGAATGTCTTTCAAATCAGCCAAATGAACCAACGTATTCGAATCCGAAAATTCGGATATCCGTTGCAGACAAGCACCGCACGGACTGATAAGGTTTTGGGCATCTGCCACAATCACAATATCCGAAATCAAACGCTCACCGGCCGCGACCATGGAAGCGATGGCAGCTTCTTCGGCACATGTGCCACACGGATAAGAAATATTTTCTGTATTTGCGCCGACATATATGCGCTCATTCGAGGCTAAAACAGCCGCTCCGACCTTAAAACCGGAATATGGCGCATATGCATTTTCACGCGCCTCAAGTGCTCTTTTAAAAAGTGTTGCAAGATTTGTCATTTTTTGCTTGCCTTTCGTAAAAAAATTAATTGATTATAAAGATAATATACATTATCTTAAAAATTGGCAAAGATTTTTTGTATTTGATACAGGAGAATTATTAAAGTGTTTAAAAAATTTCTGATCGGCCTTATTCTTGTTTTATTAATCGCTTTCGGTGGCTTGTCTTACTATGTTTCGACAATTGATTGGAACAAATATAAAAACAAAATCACAACACAAATTGAAGATATCACAGGCAAAAGGGTTATGATTAACGGCAAAATCAGCTTAAAATTTTTGCCCACACCTCATTTGAACGCCACGGATATCATAATTTATAATTCCGCAAACATCGGCAAAAACGAGCCTTTGGCACAAATCAAAGAAATGGTCACGGATTTGAGTTTGTTTCCTCTTATTCACAAGCGCTTCGAAATTGACAACATGAATTTGGTTGATGCTAAAATCCTTATCGAATTTTTAAACAACGGAAAAACAAACTGGTATTCTCAAATCGATGACAGCCAAAGTTTTGATTTTGCCGGCGTTGATGTTGCCTTTAACAGTATTATGCTTCAAAATTCAACGGTTCATATCATCAACAAAGAACTTGATATGGATATCACCTTGAAAAAATTAAATGCCGATATTACCGCTCAAAGTTTAAGTGGGCCTTTTCGAATTGACGGTAACTTCATCAAAGACGAAACACCTGCCGGATTTGCACTGAACGTCGGAACATTATCGGAAAGTTTTGCGACATCTTTGAATTTGGTTTTGACACACCCAAGCTCTGACAGCTATGCGCGTTTTGATGGTTCGGTGTTATCAAACAACAGCGAAATTCAGGGTAACTTCACTGTTGAATCGCAAAGACCTTCTACCTTTTTGAACACTATTGCGAGCCAAAATTTATTACCCGAAAAATATAATTATCCTTTGGCGGCATCTATTGAGCTGATGGTGAACCCCAATCAAATCGACCTGTCCAGCTTTATTGTGAAATACGGCGACAATATGGCCGGTGCCGGAAAGGTGTTGATCCCACTTAAATCAAGTGCCAATGAACGCAAAAAAGTTGAAATGGCCTTTGAAATGACCGATTTTGATATTATGCCTTTTGCTGCCTTTTTGTCTGAATATTTGAAAAAGTTTGAAGGCAACAAAAAGCCTTTTGAACCGAATTTTGAATATGATGTCATTGCAGATGTGACGGCAACGCGCGCACATTACAACAACGAAACTATCCGAAACTTTAAAATCAGCACTGATTTTATCAACAACGTTTTAACAATTAAAAATCTTTCGGGTTTGTTGCCCGGAGATACGGATATTGCTCTCAGCGGTGATGTGTTTGAAAACGAAAAGGTTCTTTCTTACGATTTGAAAGTTCAAGGTTTAAGTCAGGATTTCTTAAAATTTTTGGAATTTACGGGGCATAAGCCGACGGTTTATGCGCAAAGCACATATCGAAACGCCAGAGCATCGTTTTCCGTATCAGGAAACTTAAATCAAATCAAGATCTTGCCGTTTGATTTCAGTTTTGATAAAATCGAACTGACGGGAACACTCGGCTTTATCAGAGACAGACGCTTGAGCGTTTTTGCATCTCTTCAAAGTGAAAATATCAACTTTGACAACTATTTGCCGAAAGGCACTGACGAACAAGAAAAACTGCCTCTGTTCAAAAAAATAAATCTGTTCTTGAACAATTTTAAGTTTTTAAATGATGTTGATGTGCAGGCAGATTTGAACTTGAAGCTCGGTATATATCACAAGATTCCGTTCGAAAATCTGGTTTTAACATTCAATAGCAATCAAGGCAATGTTGAAATTAAAAAATTAGAGATAAATCAAATCGCTTCTGCACGCATGAATATGTCCGGAAATGTTTCAAACATTGCTTTTACACCAACTTTTGAGAATTTTAAATATGCAATTTCAACAAACGATTTTCCTTCTTTGATTAACAAAACAGCGCTCAAACTACCGGCATGGCCGCTCTTTTTGAACGCACGCGATATGAACCTTGAAGGTACACTTTCAGGCACTCTTGAAAATGCAAATATTGAAATGTCATCGAAAATAGATAAAATAGCATCAGCATACAACGGCCGTTTATATATTTTAGATGATAAGACTTATTGGCGCGGTCAATTTGAGCTCAAAGCGCCGGATTTCCTCGAATTTGCAAACAAAATCAATTTGGATTATAATCCGGCAAATTTGGCAGCCAGCGTTTTTAATTTCAAAGCAGACGTTGACGGAAGCTTTGCGAACTGGCGCGCCGTTAATATGAACGCATTTATCGGTGCAAACAACTTTACCGGTGCGTTTACATATAAAAAAGAAGGCTTGAAGCCGCAAATCAAAGCCAATATTGACGCAAATATGTTCGAGTTTGACCGCTTTATTTTCACTCCCGAAAAGAAGAAAAACAAACGCGCTGTCCAAGCAGAGCACACTTTCCTTAAAAAACCGGAATGGAACAAAACGGCAATGAACTATGACACATTTAAAAAATTTGATTTAAGCGGTAAATTTGCCATCAAAAATTTGAGTTATTTAAACGATGATATTGAAAACGTAAATTTTATATTCGAAAATAAAAACAATTTAATTGAAATCAAAAATTTGACGGCACAAAAAAACTCATCGCCAATTAATACCAGTCTGACGATTGATGTGTCGGCAAAGCCTAAAATAAATGGTAGCTTTGAAATCAATGGTTATCCGATGGAAAACGTCGGTGGGTCCATCTACAACATCGAAAGTGCTAAGCTCGGTCTTAAAGCGCAATTTGAAGGAACTGCCGTCAGTATCGATGAATTTATCAAAACAGCACAAGCAAACATTTCTTTTGAAATAACGGACGCAAATGTGAAAGGTATTGATATTGAAATGATGGAAGATGACCTTTCAAGACGAACCCATTCCGACAATTTGGAAACATTTTTACAAACCAATCTTTCCGCAGGGCATAGTTCTTTTGGAATGATTGACGGTGAAATGACCCTTGAAAACGGAAAATACACCATTAAAAATGCACTCATGACATCCGGTCTTGCGTCTATTGAATGGAACGCCGGCGGCTCAATGGAAGACTGGGATGTAAAAAGTGCCTTTAATTTGATTTTTGAACGCATTAAAGATGATGTTTTGCCGATTGATTTTAGTTTTGAGGGGAGTTTGGCAAACCCGAAACTCATCCTGAACGCCTCAAAGCTCAAAGAAAAGTATGATACGCACTGGGCACAAATTGAAGAAAAACGCAGACAAGAAGAAGAAAAGCGCTTAAAAGAGCTTCAAGCGCGTATGCAAAATGTGCAAACGATTGTTGATGAGCAAATCAGCCTGATAAACGAGCAAATTTTGCCACGCATTGAGCGTTACCAAAGCAAAAGCTTCGATTCGCGCGTCAACAGTGTTTATGAAAGCATTTTGATTCAAATCAAAGATATTTCGGAAAAATTGAAGGAATTTAAAGGCGCATCCGCTCAAGATTATGACGATAGCAAAATTGATGAAATAAAACTTCAAACAGAAGTCTACGCCCCGATTTTGCCGGAGCTTGTCACAAAATTAGATGAGAATTATATTTTTGATTTGCGCCTGCATATGTCTGCTGACTTAAAAAATATTGCCGGTATTTATGAGAACTCCACCGAAAAACTGACAAATTATCAAAACACCTTAAACGCCTATACCATGCGTTTGATGCAATTGGGATCGCTCGTCACGCTCAATGATTTGGAAGAGGTCCAAACAAACCGAAAAACTATTGAAACATCTATTCAAGAGATTGCAGATATATATAAACAAGCACTCAAAATCGCAGAAACAAGTGAAGATGAAAATAAAATCATTTTGCTTGATAAAAGCCGCGAAAATATCGGAAATTTCAATAATTCAGCCAAAGAAAAACTTAAAACTTTAAATGACGCCTTGGAAAAATTGTTCACATATATTCAAGATGTGGTCTACTTTGAGCAGACAGGAAAGCATAAAACACCGCAAAAAGAAGAAATAAAAGAAGATGCGAAAGAAGAA
>JAFVFH010000067.1 GCA_017475525.1 Alphaproteobacteria bacterium
AATGATGAAAAAATGAAAAAAATGATTTCAGAATTTAAGGGTATGGAACAAATCATCTCAAAACTCAACAAACACAATCCTCCTAAAAACGAAGACGAGATGCTCGAATTTTTAGACGATTATTTATAAAAAAGGCGGCACTTATGCCGCTTTTTTTTATTTTAACTTTTTTCTTTTGCCGAAAGTTTAAAGTTGAATTTTTTTTTATTCTTGTTAAATTAGCGTGCAATAACGAGGCAAAAATGTATAAAATTGAACAAATCAGAAAAGATTTTCCGGCGCTTGCCGACAATTTAGACGGCAAACCGAACATCTATCTCGACACAGCCGCTTCGGCACAAAAACCGCAATGCGTGATTGACAAGATATGCCGAATTTACGAGCATACTTATGCCAACGTCCACCGCGGCACATATGCTTTAGCCGAAGCCATCACGACCGAATATGAAAATGCCCGACAAATCATTGCCTCTTTTATAGGAGCAAAACAAGATGAAATCGTTTTTACACGTGGCGCCACGGAATCGCTGAATTTGGTTGCATCTTCATATGCTCTGAATACCTTAAAGGAAGGTGATGAAATTCTGATTTCCGAAGCCGAGCACCATGCCAATCTTGTGCCGTGGCAAATAGTTGCTCAAAAAACGGGGGCCAAACTCAAAATTTTCAAAATTGCCGATGATGGCTCATATCTTCAAGAAGAGTTTGAAAAAGCCTTAAATCCAAAAGTCAAAATCGTTGCAATAACAGCCATGTCAAATGTTTTAGGCACTATTTTTCCCGTCAAAGAAATGGCAAAAGCGGCTCATAAAACAGGTGCAAAAATCGTTGTTGATGCTTGCCAAAGCATTGTTCACAAAAAAACGGATGTCATGGATTCGGATTGTGATTTTCTCTGCTTTTCGGGTCACAAACTATATGGCCCGACAGGAATCGGTGTGTTGTATGCCAAAGCAGATATTTTACAATCCATGCCCCCATATCAAACCGGTGGCGATATGGTTGATAAGGTAACTTATGAAAAAACAACTTTTGCCCCGCCTCCTGCGCGTTTTGAAGCAGGCACGCCGGCAGCCGTTCAGGCCATCGGCCTCGGCGAAGCCGTGAAATATGTTTCAAGCATCGGTTTTGATGATATCAACACACATGAGGCAGATTTGATTTCTTATTTTAATGAAAAAACAGCCGAAACAAAAGATCTTAAAATCATCGGCACGGCTCAAAATAAAGGTGGCGTTTTTGCTTTTGATTTTAACGGCATTCATCCTCAAGATTTGTCGTTTGTCCTTTCTCATGAAGGTGTTGCGATACGCATCGGTCATCATTGCGCCGAACCTTTGGTCAACAGAATGGGTTATACCTCTCTTGCAAGGGCATCATTCGGTCTTTACACCTCAAAATCAGATATCGACGCTTTTTTTGCCGCTTTGAATAAGGCAAAACATTTCTTTTAGTTTGACATCTTATCAGTTTGGTGTATAACAGCGCAACAGAGGAAAACATGACAGAAGAAACAAATCAAAATGAAGCCCAACTTTTAGAGGCGATGAGCATTAAAGATGAACAAACGGAATATAAGGCAACCTCAGGCAAGTCTTTATCCGAAGGTGTCTTAAAAGCCTCGCTGGAAGCTATTGTTGAGGCAATTCGGCAAGTGTATGATCCCGAAATTCCGATTAATGTTTATGACATGGGACTTATATATGCCATTTGTCAGCAAGAAAACGGCGATGTTTTGATAGATATGTCTTTAACAGCCCCCGGCTGCCCCGTTGCAGGCGTTTTGCCTCAGCAGGTTGCAGATGCCGTCAGCTCAACTGAGGGGGTCGGCAAGGTTGAAGTCAAAGTTGTGTGGGAACCTCAATGGACCATTGAGCGCATGACCGACGAAGGCAAAGCCATGATAGATTTGTTTTAAGAGGCAAAAAATGGAAAGCATTGAAAATTTAATTGAAAATTTTTCTTTTTTAGAAACATTGGAAGACCGCTATCAATACCTTGTAGATTTGGGCGAAGCTCTGCCACCCTTGCCTTCGGATCTCAAGACGGACGCTTTTAAGGTCACGGGGTGTCAATCTCAGGTTTGGCTTGTCCCCACTTTTAAGGATGGAAAATTTTATTTTCAAGCCGATAGCGATGCCATTATCGTCAAAGGCATTATCTCTGTTTTGATGAGTATATATAACGCAAAAGACACAAGTGAAATAAAAAATATTGAAGTTGAAAAAATTTTTGCTACACTGGGTTTGAAAGAACACTTAAGCCCGAGCCGCCGAAACGGGATGATGTCGATGGTGCAAAAAATCCTGTTTTACGCGGGCAAAGAAGAAAAGCAAGATTGATGAATATTCACGAATATCAGGCAAAAAAACTTTTAAAACAGTTCAAAATCAAGACCCCGAAAGGGCGCATTGCCTACACTCAAAATGAAGCTTTAAGCGTCGCACAAAAAATTTCAGACAAAGGTCCTTGGGTTTTAAAAGCACAAATTCAGGCAGGAGCACGCGCCAAAGGTCATTTTCTTGAAAAAGAAGCTCAAAACGTATCAGGCGTTGAGGTTGTCAAAAAGCTCAAAGACATTCCTTTGATTGCCTCTCAAATGCTCGGGCATACGCTTGTGACCGACCAAACTCAACCTCAAGGCAAATTGGTGAGTAAAATTTATGTTGAAGAATTTACGTCATCCGTGCGTTCGTTTTATCTGAGCTTTGTTATCAACCGCATTCAAGCGTGCATCACGTTGCTTGTTGCGAACCTGACGGATAACATTCTTGATTTGGCTCAAAAAAAGCCCGAATCGATTTTACGCCTCAATTTTGATTTGAATCAAAAAATCACTTCTCAAGATATTCAACAGATTTTATCGTTTTTAGATTTGCCTCAAACCAGTCTGGCAAAACTCAAAATATTTGTTCAAAATCTATATCATGCATTTTTAGAGCTTGATGCGACCATGCTTGAAATCAACCCTGTCGGGCTCTTAAAAGACGATTCTTTTGTTGCGCTTGACGCTAAAATTTCGTTTGACGACAATGCACTTTTCCGTCATCCCGACGTTGTTCAAATGCATGATGACTATGAAGCCTCGGAAAATGTTTTGAAAGCGGCCAAATGTGGCTTTAAGTATCGCGAATTTGAAGACGGCAACATCGGGCTGATTGTCAACGGCGATGGTTTGGCTTTAGCCGTGCATGACTATTTAAAGCAAAAGCAGGCAAAAGCTGCTTGTTACTTAAACATCAAAGGCGGTGTTGATGAAGATAAGATTGCCCAAAGCCTTAAAATCATGATGACAAACCCTAAGGTTGAAGGCATCATCATCAACATTTTAGGCGGATTTTTGCGCTGTAATTTGGTGGCAGACGGTATTATTTCGGCGGTGAGCGAAATCGGGCTCAATATTCCTTTGGTCGCCCGTTTTGAAGGCACAAACAAAGAAGCTGCCAAAGAAATTTTAAGTGGGCATCATTTTCCGTTTTTAACGGCAGACAGTTTGCAAGAAGCAACCTTAAAACTTCTTGAAGCGATGAAGGAGAACGATTGATGTCAATTTTAGTCAACAAAAACACACGCGTCCTCATTCAAGGCATCACAGGTTTGCAAGCCTCTTTTCACACCAAGCGCATGATGTCTATGGGCACAAACGTTGTAGCAGGCGTTTCTACACATTCTGCCGGCGAATATCACTTAGGCGTGCCGATTTTCAGCAATGTCAAAGAGGCTGTCAAACAAACAAAAGCCAACGCCAGTTTGCTTTTTGTGCCCGCAAAAAGTGTCAAACCGGCGATTGAAGAAGCACTGCAAGCAGGCATCAAACTCATCGTTTCCATCGCATACGGTGTGCCTATTCTGGACGTTCTTGAAATTCATAAAATGATCAAAGCGCATGATGCCGTTTTAATCGGCCCGAACACCCCCGGTATCATCACCCCTTCTGAGGCCTGCCTCGGTGTTTTTCCCGAAAACATCCACCAAAAAGGACATATCGGGATTGTTTCACGTTCTTCAACACTGACTTATGAAGCTGTTTTAGAAACAAATCGTGCCGGTTTAGGGCAATCCACCGTCATCGGAATCGGCGACGATATGATCGCCGGCTCACATTTTGATAAGGTCTTAGAGCTTTTTCATCAGGATATCGAGACGAAAGCCATCATTTTGATCGGTGCATTAGGTGGCGCGTATGAAGAAAAAGCGGCGGCTTACTACGGCACCATCAAAAACAAAAAACCGCTCATTGCCTACATCACCGGATTTGAAGACTTTGGCGATGACATGGGCTATGCGAGCGACATCATCACCCATGGCAAAGTCACCATCCAAGATAAAAAGCGTATTTTCAAAGATGCCGGCGCACTTGTGATTGACAGCATTGATGATTTGCATGAAACCTTAAAATACATCAAATGAAAAAGATACTTTCTTACCTATTCAACATTGTTTTTCCGCCGCGCTGTCTTTATTGCGGCAAAATTATTTCTTCGCCGAACAGCATTTGTGAAGAGTGTTTTGAAAAAATTTCTTTTATATCGGCGCCATATTGCCAAATTTGCGGTATCCCTTTTGAGGTTGAAAAACAAACTCCCAAAAACCTTATCTGTCCGTCATGTGCAGCACACAAACGCCTCACGCGCCTCAATCGCTCGGCAATTGTTTATGATGATTTTTCAAAAAACGGCATTTTATCATTCAAATTTCATGATAAACTTGCATTTTCAAAACTCTTTACCAAATGGCTCAAACTCAGTGGCAAAGATATTTTCGAACAAGGGGTTGACCTGATTATTCCCGTTCCTTTATCTTACAGGAGACTTTTAAGAAGGCGTTACAATCAAGCGGCAATCTTAGCCAAAGAGCTTTCCGAGCTGACCGGCATCAAAACAGATCTGATGATATTAAAAAGGATCAAACACACAAAGGCACAATCTTTGCTTTCGCATCATGTACGCCTAAAAAACGTGAGAAACGCCTTTGAAGTTTCAAAGCCTCAAAACATCAAAGGCAAACGTATACTCTTAATTGATGATGTCATGACAACGGGCGCGACACTCTGCGAGTGCGCCAAAGTTTTAATCAAAGCGGGTGCCGAAAGCGTTGACACCTTAACCGTCGCCCGAACCTTGAGAGAATAAAAAAGAGCGTGAAAATCACGCCCTTTTTCTTTCATATTTTTTCTTATCCTTTTGAAATTTCAAACAGCTCAAAGGAATTGAACACAAATATAAACAGGTCATCACGCCGAGTGTCAGCCAAGGTTGCGTGAGCATAAAATTGATAAACAGCACAGCAAGCAACATCAACGGCACGAACCATGTTGTTTTGACCTTTGTTTTTTTAACAGATATGGTCGGTATGCGGCTCACCATCAGAAAAGTAACCAAACACATCAAAACGGCGCAAAACGCATTTGAACGCAATAAAAATTCGAGCTCCGGAAAATCAAACCAAATCAAAACAGGCATAATCCCAAGCGCTGCGGCAGCCGGTGCCGGCACACCCACGAAATAGTGGCTCCAATATTCCGGCACATCTTCCATATCAAGCATGGTATTAAAACGCGCAAGACGCATCGCCATACCCATAGCAAAAATCAAACAAAAGAGCCAACCAAAACGAGGCAAATCATAAAGCGACCATTGATAAATCAAAATCGCAGGAGCCACCCCGAAGCTCACAAAATCGGAGAGCGAATCGAGCTCTGCTCCAAATTTTGAAGAAGCCTTCAACAAACGCGCCACACGTCCGTCCAAACCATCAAACAATGCGGCCAAAAAAATGCACAACACGGCAAGCATCCAGTTTTGAGAAACCGAATATCTGATTGAAGTCACCCCCGAACAAAGTGCCATCATTGTCACCATATTCGGAGCCAGTTTTCGAAACGGAATTTCATTTAATTTTTGCTTCGAAAGTGCGATTTTCGATTCAATTTTTTCATTAATTAAGTTAACCATCAGCGCACCACTCCTTGCGGACGTTCTTGCTTATCCGCACTCAAGTTCGCCAAAATTGTTTCACCTGCCGTCATCGTCTGCCCGACGCAAACAAGCGGTTCAACATCGGTGGGCAAATAAACATCTAAACGAGAGCCAAACCTGATCCAACCGAAACGCTGACCGGCTTCAAACTTATCACCAACTTTTGCAAGACAGATAATGCGACGCGCAACAAGCCCCGCAATTTGCACAAAGGCGATTGTCTTGCCCGAGCTTGTTTTCATGGCAATGAGCTGGCGTTCATTGTCCTTGCTTGCCTTATCTAAAGTAGCATTAAAAAATTTTCCTTTCACATACGTTGTTTTCAAAATCTCACCTGTTGCCGGCGCACGATTGACATGCACATTAAACACGCTCATAAAAATGCTGATACGGTTATATGTTTTGTTGTTCAATCCGAGTTCTTCGGGGCCTGTCACACGTGTAATCATCTGCACCACCCCGTCGGCCGGTGAAACGACAACATCTTTAACATCGGGTGTCACCCGATCGGGATCTCTGAAAAAGTAATAACACCAAACGGTCAACACAATCCCGATTAACCCGAGTGGTGTCCATATAAGACCGAGCAACGCTGTTGCTACGGCAAAAATACTCACAAATTTCCATCCGTCCTGATTGATATTCGGAAAGATGTATTTGACAAGTGAAATATTGATATTTTTCATTTTAAATTTTCCTTCTGTTTCATGCCGAAACGCTGTTTCCGTCGCATGATTTGTTAAAATGCGGCACCATTGCCACAATTGATAAGAAATCACATTTTTGAAAAAAAAACAAGTTTTATGTTGCATTTATAAAATTATGTGATAATAAAGATGAGAAAGTTTTATGCGCTTGTGGCGGAACAGGTAGACGCTGCAGACTTAAAATCTGTTGGGAGCAATCCCGTGCCGGTTCGATTCCGGCCTAGCGCACCAACAAAAAAAGAGGCTTTATGCCTCTTTTTTTTGTTGGTATGTTAGTATCGGAATTGAACCGGAGGTTCGGAATCGAGCGTAGCGAGATCAAGCAAGCAGTGCTGAAAGCACTGTCGCGCTCCTTCCGGCCTAACACGCTTTATGCCTCTTTTTTTGTTGGTATGTTAGCATCGGCATTGAACCGGAGGTTCGGAATCGAGCGCAGCGAGATTGAGCAAGCAGTGCTGAAAGCACTGTCGCGCTCCTTTCGACCTAGCGCACAATTTTGAAAACCTCCTACTCAAAGGCGGTTTTTG
>JAFVFH010000068.1 GCA_017475525.1 Alphaproteobacteria bacterium
AATGATGAAAAAATGAAAAAAATGATTTCAGAATTTAAGGGTATGGAACAAATCATCTCAAAACTCAACAAACACAATCCTCCTAAAAACGAAGACGAGATGCTCGAATTTTTAGACGATTATTTATAAAAAAGGCGGCACCCACGCCGCTTTTTTATAAAACAAAAGAGTCACCCCTCCGAACGAAGTGAGGTCAAGGGGTCTACGAATTATAAAAAAATAAAATTTGTAGATGCCTTGACGATTCCTAACGGAATCGAGGCATGACTGTTCATTGTCACCCCTCGCCGAGGCTGAAAGCCGAGTGCGTCAAGGGGTCTACGAATTAGAAAAAATAAAATTTGCAGATGCCCTGACGATGGTTTGTGCATTTCAAGTTATCAAACAATTCCTATTCTTTTTCATTTTTGTAAAGCACTTTTAACTCATAGACTTTATCCAGAGCTTCACGCGGCGTTAAATTGTCCGGATTTAACTTTTCAAGCGCCTCCTCAAGCGGTGATTTTTTTTCTTCAGGTTCTTCCTTCAAACTTGCAAAAAGCGGCAAATCATCTTCAATCGCGTACACTTTTTGGTTGTTCGGATTTTTCTCCAAAGCCTTCAATACCTGTTCAGCACGCTTGACTACCATTTTCGGCAATCCCGCAAGCTTTGCCACATGTATACCGTAAGACCTGTCAGCTGCTCCTTCAATGACCTCATGCATAAAGACCACATTGCCGTTATATTCTTTGATTTTCATGGCGTGCAGTGAAAGGTTTTGAAGCTTGTCTTTTAAGACGACAAGCTCATGATAGTGTGTTGCAAAAAGTGCACGACATTTATTCACCTCGTGCAAATGTTCCACCACCGACCATGCAATCGATAACCCGTCATACGTTGCTGTTCCGCGTCCGATTTCATCTAAAATCACAAAAGATTTTTCCGTTGAACTATTCAAAATTGCGGCAGTCTCAACCATTTCAACCATAAAAGTCGAACGCCCTTCAGACAAATCATCCGACGCCCCGACGCGCGAAAACACCTGATCCACAATACCGATGTGCGCAAAACTTGCCGGCACATATGCGCCCATTTGTGCCATAATCGCAATGATGGCGTTTTGCCTTAAAAAGGTTGATTTACCGGCCATATTCGGACCTGTCAAAAGCCAAATTCTGTCAGATGCGCTTAACTCACAATCATTTGTCACAAACGGCCCTTCATGGCTTTTGCTCAAAGCCTCTTCCACTACCGGATGCCGTCCGTCTTTGATTTTAAAGGCAAGCGATTCATCAATAATCGGCCTTGTGTAGTTTTTGCGTGTGGCAAGTTCGGCCAATGCAGATGCGACATCAAGCTCTGCCAAAGCCAAAGCCGTTTTAGAAATTTTATCGGCCGCACATAAAATCTTTGTTGTCAAATCTTGAAAAATCTCAAGTTCGGTGGCAATTATTCTTTCACCCGCCGTACTCAACTTTTGTTCCAAATCAGACAATTCGGCTGTCGTAAAGCGCATTGCATTCAAAACCGTTTGCCGATGAATAAATTTCGGATTTTGTATAGCGTTGTCGGCATATTTGTTCATCACCTCAACATAGTAGCCGATCATATTGTTGTCTTTTATGACCACTTTGGGTGCATTGAGTTCTGCCGCATAAGCTTGCGCTAAAGAATGCATAATGTTTTTGTTGTTTTCACTCAAATTTCTGAGCTCATCAAGAGGCGCGTTGTACCCTTCTTTGACAAACCCGCCGTCTCTTGTAAAGCTCGGCAAATCGTCCACATCTTTCAAGGCTCTGTCGAGCTCATCGGTCAATGCTGAAAAATCGGGCATTTTACCCAAAATTTCAACAACAGCGTCAGGCAGTTTTGTTATAAGCGTTTGAAATCTGCCGTAGTTGTTTATCAGGTTTTTAATCTTCGGCACATAAAGCAAACTGTTTTTCAAAGCCCACATATCTTTCGGCCCGCCGCGGTTCAAACACAAACGAGAAACAATCCTTTCCATATCGGCAATACTTTTGAAAAAAGCGCGAATTTCATTTCTTATTTCCGGCACATTCAAAAAGAAATCCACCGCTTCAAGACGTGAATTTATTTCTTTCACATCAAGCGACGGATTGAGCAATCGATTCAGAAAAAGTCTTGCGCCCGCGCCTGTTATCGTCAAATCGATTGCGTTTAAGAGCGAAGCTTTTTTGTTGCCTGAAAGCGAGCACACGAGCTCCAAATTCCGCCTTGTTGAAGCATCAATTTCCATCGAGTTCCTGTCATTGACGCGCACAATATTTTTGATATGTGGCTTTTCTTTGAGCTGAGTGTTTTCAATATAGTCCAACACAATTCCCGCCGCCGAAACCTCAGCCGCACTCAACGCACCGAATGCGCTTAAATCCGAAACCTCAAAAAACCTTTCGATCCGTTTTTTTGCATTTTCAACATTAAATCGCGCCTTAGGCAACACTGTTCTTTTATCTTGATAAAGATTTAAGACCTTAAAAACATCTTCATAGGAGAGCATATCGTCTGCAACAATAATCTCCCCCGGATCAATTTTGCTCAAAACGTAATAAATGTCCGCTCCCAAATGTTGGCGGGAAGAGATTAAAGAGCGACAAAAGAAATCGCCCGTTGAAAGATCAACCCATGCAAAACCGAGCACGTCATCAATTTTTGAAACACTTACCAAATAGTTGTTTTCACGCGCTTCAAGCAAATTGTCTTCCGTTAATGTGCCGGAGGTCACAAGCCTGATGACCTCGCGATTGACAAGCGCACTCCGCCCGCGTTTTCTGGCTTCTTCAGGAGTTTCGGTTTGTTCGGCAATCGCCACCTTAAAACCTTGATGAATGAGCCTTGCCAAATAATTTTCATAGGCATGAAACGGCACACCGCACATCGGAATAGGCTTTCCCTGATACGTTCCGCGCTTTGTTAAAACCAAATCAAGCGCCTGAGAAGCCGTCACGGCATCGTCAAAGAAAAGCTCATAAAAATCCCCCATCCGATAAAAAACCAAATAGTCCTTATATTGTTTTTTGATGTTTAGGTATTGCTCGGTTGATGGGTTCACTTTTTCTTTTTTTTCGGTCATTGAAATTCGCTTTTCTTTGTTTTATTAAATGAATTTAAACTTGTTGTATTTTAACCTGTTTTTGATGTAAGTCCATCTTTTTTTTAATCGAGAGAGGAAAATCATGAAACTCAAAAAACCGAAAATGCTTGAAATCGAAAAAAACTCAAAATTTTCCGAGCGCGTTCTCGTGTTGTCGGCACCTGCCGCCGTTGTTTTTACGATGCTTACCATGTTTGATTTTTTATCTCCCCTATCAGCCGTTTTATCCTATCTCGCGATTGTCATTTTCAACCTCATTTTCCTCTCACCTTTGACTTTAGAGCTCCAGCGCCTAAAAACATACATCAACAATTTGAGCGAAGGAGATTATAATCAGGCAGTCAAACTTTCTGACAATGAGGCACAGGAAATTGCAGAAGCCGTGCGCTCATTGCACTACTTTTTTGTGGCTAAAATAGATGCTTTAGAGGCAAAAGCTATGTCCGACACCGCCGTTTTAGACACCCTTCCCGATCCGATTATCATGATTGACCGTTCCGGCAATGTTTTGGGCGCAAATCATGCCGCGAGCCTTCTTTTCGGCACACACATCACCGAACAAACCATCGAAAAAACAATATCCTCTCAAACCTTCATTGAAGCCGTCAGAAAGGTCTTAAAAGAAGAAAGCGAATCCGAGAGTCTTGTTTTTTCAGCGCCGGCACCAATCTCAAAAAAACTTTACACCCATATTAAAAAACTCCCTTGGCTTTCCAAAGGGCGCGCCATGGCTGTCATCAGCCTTTATGATTTAACCAAGGCCTTAAAAATAGAAAAAATGCAGTCGGACTTTGTGGCTAACGCGAGCCATGAGCTTCGCACGCCTCTTTCGGTGATTTCAGGCTTTATCGAAACCCTGCAAACATCAGCAAAAGACGATGAAACCGCGCGTGAACAATTTTTGAGCATCATGGCGGAACAAGCTTCTTTTATGTCGGCACTCATTGAAAATCTGCTTTCGCTTTCCAAAATCGAAATGTCGCAAGACACCCCCCCAACCACAAAAGCAGACTTGTCAAAAGTGATTGTTGAGGTTGTCGACGCTTTGGCTTTTAAGGCCAAAAGCCGTGATATGCAAATTGTGGTTGAAAAACCCAAGCGCCTTTCAAAAATTGTTGCGGACGAATCGCAAATCAAACAACTTATTCAAAACCTGACCGATAACGCCATCAAATACGGTTTATCGCAAAGCGAAATCAAAATATCGGTCAAACCGGCCGATAAAATTCCGCCATCAAAAAGTTTTAACGTGGCAGAAGGCAAAGCTGTTGCCGTATCAATCAACAACAAAGGCCCGAAAATCAGCCCACAGGATTTAGCGCGCCTGACCGAGCGTTTTTACCGCCTTCAGGAACATAAAGACTTAGGCATCAAAGGTACGGGATTGGGCTTATCGATTGCCAAACAAATCATCATGCGCCACAAAGGCAATTTAACCGTTTCATCAAACACCGCAAATGGCATAACCTTTACAGTTTACTTACCTGTGGAATTAAAATAATGTATTATGATTTTAAGAGCATTTTCAAAGTTACTCTTCCCATTTTTATCAGCATCTTGATTTCACAAATCATCGGTATCACGGATGTTATTTTTTTAGGCCGTGTCAGCACGGTTGCGGTTGGTGCGAGCGGGTTGGGCGCAACATGCTTTTTTGCGCTTTTTGTCATTATTTCCGGCTTTGCTTTCGGCGCACAAATTATGATGAGCCACCGAAACGGCGAGCAAAATTATACAAAAATCGGTGCCGTTTTTTATCAAGGTTTATTTTTTCTGCTCATGGTTTCGCTCATCTTAATTGGTTTATCAAAGTTCTTTTTGGCGCAAATCTTAAGACATCTGATTGCCTCAAATGATGTTTTGCATGCAACTGTTTCTTATCTTAACTGGCGAATTTTCGGACTTATTGCAACATCTTTTATTGTGATGTTTCGTTCTTTTTTTGTCAGTATTGCACAAACTTCTGCTTTGCAAATTTCTTCTGTTTTCATGCTTGTATCAAATATTTTTCTCAATTATGTGCTCATTTTCGGACATTTCGGTTTTTCAGCTCATGGCATTCAAGGTGCGGCGATTGCGTCCGTTATTTCCGAAACAATAGCCGTTTTGACGTATTTCTTTTATCTTTTATTTCAAACAGACTACATCAAATATGGTTTTAATCGTTTCGTTTGGAGGCATTTTTCTCTTTTGAAATCCATTTTAAGAATTTCGGTATGGACAACGCTTCAACAGTTTGTTTCGGTTGTGACATGGTTTTTATTTTTTATCGCAGTTGAACACTTGGGCGAAACGGAGCTTGCCATTTCAAACATATTAAAAAATTCCGCCGGCATTCCTTGGACTGTTGTTTTGGCTTTCGGCATAACGGCAAGCACGGTGACGGGCAATTTGATAGGTGAAAACAAAATTTCCGAAATTATTCCCGCCAACAAAAAAATTATTCGCCTCAACGCTTTTGTCTTAATTTTTCTTTTAATTGTTTTTGCTTTATTTTACTATCCGATTTTGCGCCTGTATACGAATGATTCAAATCTTATAACCCAATCCGTCTATCCTTATATGACGGCGCTGTTGTGTTATTTTCCGCTTTTTTCCGGATTTATTTGGTTTCAATCCGTATCTGCGACGGGACACACAAAATACGCCATGTTTATTGAGTTTGTTTCCATGATTTTGTATCTTGCCTTTGTCGGCATTGTTGTTTTAATCCTAAAAATGCCCTTATACATCTGTATGTTCTCCGACGGCGTATACAATCTTGTCATTTATATCATGTCACGAAAATTCATGCTTTCGCTCAAATGGGCGCAACATATAAAATAGTCTTTACATCATATCATATATTTTATATAAAAGTCTTGTCTTTTACCGGAGGAAAATATGCGCCAACCTTTTTTCACAAAATCATTTTTGACCGATATTGCAAAATTTTTTCTTTGCTTTTTGCTTTTTGTTTTAGGCACAATGGCTCTGCGCTGTTTGTCGAGCGAAAAACTTTTGTTTAAGGAGGATTGGGGTTATGTGGCGGCGTTCGGTGTTTTGTTGACAGCCCTCATGCAACAATATTCTTATCGGCTTAAAGCTTTTTGGGTCTTTCTGATTTTTCTTTTGCTTTATATTTCATGTGCGTTGCTCAAGCCGTTTTTTTCTATGATTTTATCCGAGCGTGAAATTATCCACACCATTTGTTTTTCTGTTTTTTTGGCGTCAGTTATTTTAGAAATTCAATATTGCCGCAACAAAACGAAAAACTTTTTTGCAAACCTCTTTTTGAATCTCTTATCAGTTGTTTTATATCTTCTTTGCCTCATCGGTCCGTTTGTCATTCTGTCCTATTTTATTGCCCAACATGCTTTATTTTCATCTGACATTGCGCTGACATTGTTTCAAACAAACCTGTCTGAAACGCTTTCTTACCTTTCAGATCAAAATCTCTGGCTTTGGAGCGTAATTTTGCTTGCGGTTTTTGTTCTTATCTTTGTTCTGGTTCGTTTTTTTCTTACCATTCAAAGACCTTCAAAATTCAACTTTTTTTCGTTTCTTTTGGCATCATTTTTGCTCTTTTATACCGGTGTTAAAATTTTGCCGAAATTGAACCTGCACTTAACCGCCAACATCGTCTGCAACACCATTGATACGCTCAAAAGTTTTCAAGCCTATGAGATGAGCAAAAAAGAACGCCTGCTTCATATTGAAAAGCTCAAAAATACGCTCACCTCTTCAAACAGCGGCATATATGTTCTTGTGATCGGCGAATCCGAAACACGCGATCACATGTCTGCATACGGCTATGAGCGCCAAACAACCCCTTGGCTTTCTGCTGTCAAAAACAATCAAAACACCATTGTTTTTGAAAACGCCTATGCCAACCATACCCACACCGTCCCCGCGCTCACTTATGCTTTAAGTTCCACCAATCAATATAACAACGTTGATCTTCTTTCTTCATCGAGCATCATAGAGGTTGCCAAGGCAGCAGGTTTTGAAACGTATTGGATTTCCAACCAGCCGAAAGATAGTGTTTACTTAACGCCTTTATCGGTCATTTCCAACACGGCAGACCATCAAATTTGGCTCAACACAAACATCGGCGACAAACTCTCCACCGAATACTATGATGAAAGAACAGCCTTTGAGTTGTCAAATCTTCAATTACCCGAAAAGAGTTTTGTCGTTGTCCATATCATGGGTAGCCACGGTGCCTATCGTGACAGATATCCGGCTCCTTATAATCGTTTCAAAGGCAGCCAAAAAAAATTGGTTGATTCTTATGATAACAGCGTCCTCTATACCGACTTTGTTTTAAGCGAAATTTACGCCGCCGTTCAAGAAAATCCGCATTTTCAAGCGCTTGTGTATCTTTCCGACCATGGTGATGATGCTGATAACAAACTCGGTCATGAAAGCGCCCGCTTCACATATCGTATGTCGCGCATTCCTTTTGTTTTGATTGCATCGCCAAGCCTTTTTTCTTCAAACACTGCCTTTTTTGAAACGCTTTATCAAAACAAAAATAAAATCTGGACGAATGACTTGCTTTATAATTTCCTGATAGATCTTCTTGGCATTCGAGGCTTGCCTGCAAGCGAAACGGCTTATTCGCTTTTCTCTCCTTCCTATCCGCTCACACGGCAAAATGCCCTCACCCTCCACGGACAAAAGAAACTTTCGGACGAACAATAAAAAAGCCTTTATTGAATCCTCCCCCAGAAAAGGGAAGGTTTGAAGAGGGTGACTTTATTAAACCCTCCCCCTTGAGGGGGAAGGTTTGAAGAGGGTGATAATAATAAAGTCACCCCTCCGAACGAAGTGAGGTCCAGGGGTCTTAAGAATTATCGAATCCTCCCCCTTGAGGGCGTGAGGATGAAAAATACCCGTGATGGTATTTTTCACCGCAAACGGCGAAGTTTTGTTTTTTTCTAAGGAAGCGAGAAGCGACCGCAAGAAAAAATACAAAACAAGTGACCGAAGAAAGCTTTAGCTTTCAAGAAGAGGTTTGGAGAGGGTGATAATAATAAAGTCACCCCTCGCCGAGGCTTGAAAAGCCGAGCGCGTCAAGGGGTCTACGAATTATTTTTTTATATCCCTTTTTAATTGCACATACGCCGCTTCTTAAATTAAAGGAAAACCGCACGTTATAAAACGTGCGGCTGGTTGGTTTACAAACTTGAAAAAAATTTTTGAAAATGGAAATTAATAGAACTTCAATGCAACTGTGTTCACATTGCCACCGCAAGCACTAATAGCATTTGTCATATCATAGACTGTGCCTTCGTTCTCACCGGTATAGCGAGTTTCAATGGCAGCCACATCGGTATCACCTGCGGCAACAGCGATAAAGCCTGAACCTGCGCCTCTACCCCAATCTGCGGTTGCACGCGCAATACAAGCTTCCGTCGGAAGATTGTCATAAGTCACAACAAAAGCTGTGTCATCTCTGCCCGCTGCAGCATCAGAAGCAGCAATTGTCACAGTCCCTTTGAACGGGTTGACCAATGTCGAACCTGTGCCCATCGAAGCCGGAATAATACCTAAGCTTCTGACATTTGTTTCAATATCAGCATAGCTGTCTTGTGTGCCATACATCGTGCGGATGTTGGTGACAAGCATTGTGATTTGATCTATTGTGTTGTTTAATTTGTGTTTGAACATAGCTTTTGAATAGCCTGCCAAACCACCTGCTGACAACACACCGATAATAGCCAAAACGCCAAGCATTTCGACCATTGAACGACCATTTTGATTGTTTTTCATATTAAGTTTCCTTTCCAAAATTTG
>JAFVFH010000069.1 GCA_017475525.1 Alphaproteobacteria bacterium
ACCCATCTGATATCTTTGCATTGGTTGGCGCGCTCAAGCCAAAGCAGATAGCCGAGCTGTTTTCTTAAATTTTGATCAAGCATATATAAACTCCTTTTATGGTTAAAACAAAACCGCTTTGAAATTCTCAAAACGGGGAGCTAACAAACTGTGCTAATACAGATTCCCTTATTCGCGCTATGCCTTATTTCAGGAACTCCCCTTAAAATTGGAGTTTTATTAGCAAGATGTTTGTTAAACACCATAACCGTTTCGGTTATACTGTCTATTATAAAAAGAATTAACTTAAAATCAAGTTAAAAAAGCCTCCCATCTGAGAGGCTTTCGGGATTATTTGTAACGCAATTTAAAAGTGTTTCCGGTTTTTGTTGAAACACGCTCTGCTTCTTCAATGGTATAAATACGCTTTGGAATATAATTGCCGGACATTAAATCTTTCAGTGATTGATATGATTTTTGACCAATCTTCAAAATTTCACCATGATAATCAGCATAAACAAGCGCCTGACATTCTTCCACCGTTGAACAATACTTTCCTTTTGATACAAGTTTTGAGATTTTGCGGTTAAGCGCGCTTGTAATACAATCATCTGTCAAACCTCCAACACATTTTGTTCCGTTTGCTAAATCTTGAGCTGTGGCATAATAATCATCACCGACCTTGAGAGCACCGCTTTTATCGATGCTATATGGTATAATATTTTCTGAGCCTTTATCTTCACATCCCAATGCTTCTGGACAATAGATAGCGGCTGATGTGCCATAAAAAGCATTTTCATCCAAAATACAATTTTCGCCAATGACGATATTTTCCATCATTTTTGTTCCTGTAAAAGCCGCGCGTCCGATTTCCGTGCCATCATTAATGGTAATATTGACTAAATTTTCGACCGATTCAAATGCGCCACGCCCAATAAAGATTAAACTCTCAGGCGTATTAAAATTTGTTAATGCGTTTTGCGAAAAAGCATACCTATCAATAGATTGCAAATTTGAATTTACGCCAAAAGAAATATCAGATAAGAGTGTATCGTTATAAAAAGCAGAGACACCGATTGATGTTACAGAATCAGGGATACGAATGCCGGTTAGTCCGGTAAATGCAAGAGCTCCGTATTCTATTGAAGTTACGCCTTCTGATATATTGATATTTTTTAAGGCGTTCGCATTTACAAATGCAAGAGCACCTATACTTGTCGTACCAGACACAGAAACATTTTCAATCTCTGAGATAAGATGATTCCACGGACGATTTTCAGGTGTCTCTATACGATTTCCTTGCTCATCATATGAGACATAATCTGTCATTTTTCCGCTACCTGTAATACTGAGTGTGTGCGAGGTAGTGTCGTAACTCCAAAAACAATCTTCACCGCAATCTCTGCCGCTTGTGTGGATTTCTTCTTCTGCCAAAGCATTAAATGCTGTTAACAGACATAAAACAAGAATACATTTTTTCATACGTTTTCTCCAAATATAAGTGAACCGTCTCTTGAGAGACGGTCGGAGAGTTCGTAAATCATACTATCGGAAATGACTCTGATGGCCTTTAGATTTTCATCTTGAACATTCGCCATCAGCTCCCCAACCAAACCCGTCGGGGATAATGTGTGCCTTTAAAAAACAAAAGGACAGCACAATTTGCAGTGTTATCCATCACTGCCGATAGTAAAAAGCTTACGATAGCTCCGCGTCTACCAAGACACTTGATAAAAAAAAACATTTTTCTTATCTGCTATTTATTGTGACACATAAAAAATAAAATGTAAAGCAAAAATTTAAGCCTCTCATCTGAGAGGCTTTTGAATTATTTTTTAAAACCAAGATCTTCGAGCCAGCCTGAAATGCCGAATGTTCGGCTGGAATAGCCAACCCACGGATTGTCATTGACAATACAACCTTTGCATTGCTCTATGATTGTTTTGACCGTGTTTTGCACACCGCCGCTACCATGTGTGATGAAGGGCACAATCTGCTTGCCGCTTAAATCATAACTCTCAAGAAAGCTGCTGACTTGCGGAGTGATGGTGCTCCACCAGTTGGGCGAGCCTAAAAAGATGACATCATACTGGGAAATATTTTGAACCTTATCTGTCAGCTTCGGGCGATAGCCGTTTGCAATTTCTTCTTTAGCCTGCTGCGTCATCTCACGATATTTTTCGGGATAAACCGTATTGTCTTTGATTTCGAACAAATCACCACCGATTTTTTCATGAATAGCCTCTGCAACCTTTTTGGTGTTTCCGCTGTATGAATAATAAGCAATTAAAACTTTTGCTTCATTAGCGTTTGCAATTTCGGAAGCATTTGCTTTGTTTGAAAGCGCAAAAGCGCCGGCAAAAATAGCCGTTGAAAGTGCTAAATATTTGAACATATATTTCTCCTTTTCATATAATTAACACAGGCAATGTAAGTCTTAGAGTATACTCTAAGTCAAGTATTTTTTTTAAGATTATCAAAAAAATATGAATCTTAAATAACTGGTTTCAAAAAAAATTTTTATTGACGACAAAAATTTTTTTTGTATATTATAGACAAATTTTATATATCTGACGATTAGTATAACCCTTTTAATTTTCCATATTATGAAAAAGTTTATTTTGATGGCAGTTGCGACTGTCTTGGCATTTTTTGCCACCTCATGTTATCACTCGACGGTCACCGAAATCGGCGATCGGCTTGCAACCTTCACGAAACGTGCTGACAACAACACGGAACTCTTTGGTGTAAAAAACACCTTCAATGACATTGAGATTGTTCCTCCGATTTATGAACAAATCGTCTACAGCGATGGGCTCATTGTTGCGCGCCGCGGAAAGGAATATACTTTCTACAGCCGTTATGGTGTAAAAAAGTATGAACATCTCAAAATTAACAATGTTAGGTATTTTGACGGCTACATGGAATTTCAAGCAAGCGAAGGTAAATATCTCTACATTGAAGGTCATGAGTTGTTTGGCGCATATGCGGATTACACCTATTATGTTGAAGATGACTTGATTATGTATTCTCTAGGCGGCGGACATTTTGGCGCGCTCAGACCGATGATTGAAGAAACCTTGGTTGAGCCTTTATACGCTGTCGTTGTTCGCGCCATTGATGAAAATGGTCATGAAGAATTCTATTTCGGTGATCAGAAGGTCATTAAAAAGCGAGTCCATGATAAAGAGGTCACCCTGACCTCTAAACAATCCGCGTTGCTCAAAAAAGATGCCGAGTTGCACGGAACGCCTTGGCCGGCAAGAGGGTATGTGACCTTAGAAGTCAAAACATTGAGGTGAGTTCAGAAAACCTGTTTTGAGAAAAACCTTGCTTGAATGCAAGGTTTTTTTTCTTTTTCTTGACAGGGTATATATTTTATGATATAATCCGCCCGTTTTATAAAAGGAATCATGATGCACTCAAAAGAATTTGAAGATAAATTGTATGATATGCTGATGCCGGCTTTCAAAGCGCGGTATAAGGTTGTGCGTCGTGTTGATAGAAATTTTTACAAATCTCAAATCGGCGAAGCTGATTTGCTCTCCATGGCTCTTATTTCGCATCGTGTGCGCAAACACTTCACATCGCACCCCATCACCAAAGAAGAGTTGAATAAGGCCTATACTTATGAAGAAAATGCCGATACGTTTTATGATGAAGGTTCTAAAATTCTTTCTCTTTCTCATGAATTTAAATATCCTGTTGAGTATGAAAAACTCAACAAACAGCTGATGGCGTTGTTTGATCTTTTTGCCCAAGATGCCGGTTTGGATCCGCTATATAATGCTTTTGATTTGAAAAATGCGAATCCGCCGATTGATCAAAATGCTTGTATCAAAGATTGGGAAGGAATGAAAAAATCTGCCCTTTTGAGTGCACCCGTTCCGGCTTATGAGCTTGGAGTTAGAAAAGTTCCGGAGCAAGAAATTTTACCTGAGTTTCTGAATGCCTTTTGCAATGAGCAAATACAATACAACCAAAACCGCACTGAACGCAAGGCGATAGAGTTGGCAGTCTATCAAGCCAATCAGCTGAAAACAGAATCTTATTAGCGCTTTTTGACATTATCAATCACCAGATTGAAAATCAAAAATACCGATGTTTTTTTCATCGGCATTTTATTCAAGATTGTCTATCTTACCCTCTACCCTCTTTGACGGCGGTGATGTTGCGGATAAAGGTCATATTTGTTGCTAAATCTTCCAAATTGATCGGGAGCTTATGACGCCAATTCGGATATTTATCGCGGTCTGTGCCGGGCAGATTTTGCAATTCGGTCACGCCTAAAATATCTTCCATTTGCAAAACAACAACTTTGCTTTTGGCTTTGCCCAAAAGCTTGTGAACAGCCTCATCTAAACCTTCGGGATAGCCCTCTCCATAAAGATAATTCGACTTTCTTAAATTGTCTTGCGGCCAAACACCGTTTTCATCCAAAACTTTCAACAGCCGCCAGCGGTCTGCTTCGCGTTCTTTATATAGGTTTTGCTTTTCAATGTCATCAATCAAACCAAGCTTGTTTTTGAGCTCAATTTCATATCCGAACCACCACATTTTAAGCGGCGTCATATCGTGCGTGCCGACAGAAACAAATGCTTCTTCGGGGTAATACTCCGGTGTCTTAAAATCGCCGCATCCGCAGTCCCACCGTTCTGCCCACAAAACACTCATTGCATAAATGTTGTTTTCTTTGAGTTTTTCCATAAAACCTTCCGGCACATTGCCGATGCTCTCACCGACAATCACACATTTATTCAAATGGCTTTCAAGTGCCGTCAGGCTGAGCATATCTTCAAAATTATAATGAACATACGTTCCCTCAACGCCTGTGTCTTTGATCATAAACAAACGCATCAAACTCATCACATGGTCAATTCTCAAAGCGCCTGCCGATTCCATATTCGCACGCAAGATTTTCAAAAACGGCACATAAGCTTGTTTTTTTAGCTCAACCGGATTGAACGCCCCCAAACACCATTTCTGCCCGTTCGGGAAAAATGCATCAGGCGGGGCACCCGCCCCTAAATCTTTGAAATAAACAGATTTATCAGACCAAAGTTCCGCGCTGTCTTTGCAAACGCCGACCGGCAAATCGCGATACAACCCGATTTTAAGGCCTAAGCTCTTCACATATTCTGCCGCCTCATTAAACTGTCTGGCTGCTTCAAATTGCAAAAATTTGAAAAACTCAATTTCGTTTTCATGCGTCTGCTCAAAAATCGCCAAATCCATCGGGTTTTTGTTCTTGAGTCCCTTTGGCCAAGCTTGCCAACCGCCCCAAATGCTATGACATTTATCGTGGTATATAGCCTGATATAAGGCGAACAAATGCAAGCCCGTTCCCTGCTCTTTTTTGAAGGTTTCAAAAGCTTTGTTCGGCTTTTTTATTTTTTTAAAAAGTTCATATAAAACTTTGATTTTGGTGTTGTAGACCGTTGTATAATCAATCAGTTCCGAAGTATTTGCTTCTTTGATTTCTTTGGCATATTTTTTCTTCAAGCTTTCATTGAAGCCCTGAGTTTTCTCAACATCAATATAAATCGGATTCAAGAACAATCTGCTGATGGATGAATACGGACTTGCGTTTTCAGGAAAGTCATGAAACAGTGCGTTAATCGGATTAAGCCCGATAATATCTGCGCCAAAACCCGCGGCAATACGTGCAAAATCTTTTAAATCGGAAAAGTCGCCTATCCCCCAGTTACGTTTGCTTTTTAATGAATAAAGCTGCAAAGTAAATCCCCACAACTTTGCGCTTTCGACATCTGCTGTGGTGTAGCATTTTTCAGGCGCAACAGCAAGCACCGTATAATAGGTGTGTTTTGGGAAGTGTATCTCAAGTTCATAATAGCCTATTTCCAAGTTGTCTTTGATATCTAAATGCCATTTTTGATACACCGTTTGCCCGATTTGTTTTTCCATTTCAAAACGCTTATCAAAATTCAAAACAATGCGATTTTTCTTTTCTTTTGAGGTGGCAAAGATTTCAATGTTTTCATCAAAATCTTTTTGCTTAAGATAGATATCTATCGAGAGATTGCTTTGCCTTCTGATATATATCGGTTCCAACGTCTCTTTGTAGCATCTGTCATCAAGTTTTTCACAAGCTTCATCAACCGATTTCTCATCTGAAACATTTGCCCCCAATTGGCAACAAAAAAATTTGATGAGCTCATCTTTAATTTTGCAATCGGATATGCCTTGTGCTGAAAACGATGTCGCAATTCCAAGTTTTTGAGAAAGTTCTTCAAGCTTATTTTCCATCATATCCTACCTTGTTATTTTGATTGCAATAACGCATTCCGAAGGTATATATAAAACCTCGGAAGATTCAAGTTTATCTACCACAAATGTTGTGGAAGTATCGAGCAAAAGTTCAAAATTTTTCATCTTTTTAATCAGTGGCAATTTCCACGCCATATTTTTGGTGTTGCCGTTATAGATGATATAGAGCAAATCATTTCCGTCATAAGCGAGCAGAGAAAGAGATTTTCTTGACATATCCTGCCAATCTGTGGCCGTAAATTCCGTACCTTTTTCCGTAAACCATGCCAAATCTTTATAAAGCGATTTTTCTTCTCTTTGACCTTTGAAAAAGTGCGTCATTTTATAAATCGACAATGATTGACGAAGTTTGATAAGTGTGCGTGCAAATCTTGCAAACTCATATCCTTCCTTTTCGATAGCATCCCACACAATATAGCTGATGACATTGTCTTGCGCATAAGGATTGTTGCTCCCGAACTGCGTATTTAATATCTCATCACCTGACAAAATCATCGGTGTCCCAAATGAAAGCAATAATGTTGAAAACAAATTTTTGGCACGTTGTAAACGTTTATTTTTGATATTTTGCGGAGCAATCAACCCCTCAATGCCTGAATTTGAGCTCCAATTATCATTGTTGCCGTCTTGATTATTTTCGCCATTGGCTTCGTTGTGTTTTTTTTCAAAGCTGACTAAATCGCGCAAACAAAATCCGTCATGGGCGGTGATAAAATTGATACTGCTCCAAAGGTTTCGATTGTTATATCCGAAAATATCGCTTGAACCGGAAATACGACTCGCAAACTCGCCTATTTGCCGATCATCGCCACGCCAAAATCGGCGCACCACATCACGAAACCTGTCATTCCACTCTGCCATTCTTGGCGGAAACGCCCCTATTTGATAGCCTCCGTATCCGACATCCCATGGTTCGGCAATCAATTTGACATATCTTAAAACATCATCCTGCTTTAAGGTTTTCAAAAAAGCACCATCATATTTAAATTCTGTTTTTTCACGACCGAGTGTTGCCGCCAAATCAAAACGAAAGCCGTCGACATGCATTTCTTGAACAAAATACCTGAGCGAATCCATCACAAGTGTCAAAACATTCGGATTTTGTATGTTTAAACTTGCCCCACAACCTGTGCTGTCATAATAGAAGCGTTTATTTGTTTTATCAAGCGTGTAATAACTTTCATTATCTATTCCTCGATAGCAAAGCGTCGGACCTAAATGGTTGCCTTCCAATGTGTGGTTATACACAACATCTAAGATGACCTCTTGCCCGTTTTCATGCAACGCTTTAACCATGCGTTTAAAATCATCCGTTTCACCATTTTTCAAATAGCCGTTTTCAAGCGCAAAATAAGACAGCGTTTCATAGCCCCAATAATTTGTTCTCTCCCTTCCTTTTTGATGTCCAAAAAATGCATGTACGGGAAGAAACTCAATCGTTGTTACTCCGAGCCATTTTAAATAGGTGCGAATTTCTTTTGTTGCAAGAGCTGAAAATTTTCCTCTGTCTTCATCTCTCATTTTCGGGAAAAGCTTCGTGAAACCTTTTGTATGCAACTCATATATGATTGCTTCTTCAAAAGGAATGTTCGGTTTTTTATCATCGCCCCACTCAAAAGTATCTTCTATCACAACAGATTTCGGCACATAAGGTGCACTGTCTAAAGTACTAAAAGAAAGATCCTGATCGGGACTGTCAACATCATAGCCGAAAATGGCTTTATTCCAAATCAGTTCGCCCGTGAGTTTTTTGGCATACGGGTCAACCAACAGTTTGTTCGGATTAAAACGTTTTCCTTGTTCCGGTTTATATTCACCATAAACACGATAGCCGTATATTTGCCCCGACTTAACACCTTCCAAATAGACATGCCAAATCCCGAAGTCATTTTCTTTGATTTCAACACGGCAAATTTCACTAACACCTTTTTCATCAAACAAGCAAAGTTCGACTTTTTCGGCATGTGCCGAAAAAAGTGCAAAATTTGTTCCTTTTCCGTCATAGGTTGCCCCTAACGGATAAGTCCTTCCTTTTTGCTGTTTGATCTGTTACATATTCTATCCTTATCTGACAGGTTTAATCACAATTGTTGAAAGCGGAGGCAAGACCACCACAATTGAATAGGGCTTCATATTCCACCCTTGCATTGAAACATGCATTTGACCTTCATTTCTCACCCCGCTTCCCCAATATGAAGGATCGTCGCTGTTGAAAATTTCCTGATATTTGCAGGGTTCAAAAACACCTACACGATAATTATGGCGAACAACCGGTGTAAAGTTGCATATTACAATTAAATAATCATCCGGATTATGTCCCTTTCTTATAAATGAAATCACGCTGTCATCGGCATTGGAATGTTCAATCCATTCAAAGCCTTTATAATCAAAATCTTCTTCATATAACGGTGCATTTCCCTGATACATCAAATTCAAATCGCGCACACAATTTTGCATTCCCTTATACATCGGATACTCAAGCAAATGCCAACGTAAACTTTCAGCTGAATTCCACTCCCAATCTTGACCAAACTCATTTCCCATAAACAACAGTTTTTTGCCCGGATGTGTCCACATAAAGCCGTAATA
>JAFVFH010000070.1 GCA_017475525.1 Alphaproteobacteria bacterium
CAATACGCCGACAAGTCAAACACGATATACATATGACGCAAACGGCAAGCAAACATCAAGCACATCATACAATAACGCGGAAGCGGTTGCAAGCAATACGCCGACAAGTCAAACACGATATACATATGACGCAAACGGCAAGCAAACATCAAGCACATCATACAATAACGCGGAAGCTATCGAAAACAATATACCGACAAGCCAAACACGATATACATATGATTCCAATGGAAATCAGACCTCATATACAAGCTATAACAACGCGGAAGCAGTTGCAAACAATACACCGACAAGACAAACACGATATACATATGACGAGAATGGTAAACAGACCTCAATTATGACTTATAATAACGCGGAAGCTATCGAAAACAATATACCGACAAACCAAACACGATATACATATGACGCAAATGGTAAGCAAACATCAATTACAACGTATAATAACGCGGAAGCTATCGAAAACAATACACCGACAAGACAAACACGTTATACATATGACGAGAATAGTAACATAACAACTACTGCAAGCTATAGTCAAGGTTTACCATCTTCGATATCTGTTGAAGGAACATCTGTTACTATAGGGAAATTATATACTAATGGGACCCTTGTGGGTTATACGGGGCACATTGGTGGTAAAGAAGTTGTCTCTGTAAGTACAACAGATGGTGGACAATCCATCACGACGTATGGTGCAGATAATAAACGCACATCTGCGACACATTATGATGAAAATGGGGTTCCAATTTCCCAGTATGTTTGGTCATATGATTCTGTAGGACATCTCGTTTGTGAAACGCGCTATGAAACTCCAGAAGCAATTGCAAATGGTACACCAACTCGTCAAGCATTTTCCAAGTATGATGAGGCAGGTCATCAAATATCTTCTACAGTTTATGACGGTATAGAGGCTTTTACAAATGGGGTTCCAACTTATCAGATGACAACAACATATGATGATAATGGCAGAATAGTTTTTCAAACTGAGTATAATAGTTTAGAAGCTATTATAAATGATGAGCCAACATCTCAACATATATACACCTATGATGAAAATAATAAAAGTACACATTTAATATATGGAAGTGGTATATGTTTTTTTAGCACATGCTCAAAATCAGATATTTATTATCCAGGGAATTCAGATGTGGATATTCCAACACCTGAAGTCCCGATAATTGATTGCACAACAGGTTATATCTCGGGTTGTATAGGTAGTGGCTCTGATTATTCGCATATTTTGGATACGCTTTATTTTCCAATTGATTGCTCAGGCTCTGGTTATGCCCCCGGTTGCACAGATTTTATAGCAGGCTCGGATACTTTTTATAATAACTTATATCAAAACCATCTTGATTGTTCCGGCTCGGGCTCTGCGCCAGGATGCAATGGATACGATGCGAGTGTTGATTCTCTCAATCATCCGGCGATTGATTGTTCAGGTGCAGGCTATATTGCGGGTTGTGTCGGTTACAGTGGAAGTGCCGATATATCTTACACCAATCCTCAAATTGTTTGTATATCGGGTTATGATTGCGGTGAATATAAAAATGCTGATGGTAGCACAACAATTATCAAAAACGGACAAATTGTCGGTTATAAAAATAAGCGCATTTATACAGTTGAGGAAGCAACAAAGCTTTCAAAACCGACAGGAAACGCCTTTAAGCTCAGATATAAGTAATTAATAGTGCGGGGGAGGGGTTTCTTCCGATAATGGATTGACTGTTTCGCGCTCGAGGAGTGTTTTTAAGAGCGCGTTTTCTTTTTTTAATGTATCAATTTCTTTGCCCTGGCTGATGATAACCTCGTTTAAGTCATCAAGCATACGTTGTTGCTCGGTCAGCATAAGTTCAATATTGATTAAGCGTTCATCTATCGAATCTGTCATATTTTTTCTCCTTTAAAATCTTGTGTATCACAGAAAATCAGAAAATGAAAGCAAAAAAATCCCGCACCGTTTTGTGGTGCGGGGAAAGATTTTAAGAGCGCCTACTGCTCGGACATATAGTCGATGTAGTAGCTCTTGAGCGCTGTGAGCTGAGGGTCCTCGTTGAGGAGCTTTTCAGCCTCCTCATCAAGCTCTCCGAATTTTTCAACCCAGAGCTTGAAGAGCTCGAGCTCGCCACGTTTCACAAGAGCAACTTCTGCCTCATCGGATGGCTTGTCACGCAAAGCGTTGACAAGTTTCTCAGCATCTTCTGGGGAGCCTTCTTTGAACGCCCATAGAATAGTTTTGGGGTAGGGCTTCCAAAGGCAAATGAGAAGATCAAGCACACCTTGTGGCTGATACTTGATGATAGCCTGTTCGCCGCGGCGGGAAGGGGCAACAGCCGAAACAAGCTGCTCTGCCCATTGCTCAGGGGCGTTGACGAAAAAATCATACTCATCATCACCTGAAACGAGGTGGATTTTGGAACTCTGCACAAAACGCGCAAATGCGGAATAGTCACCCTCGGCGACGTATTCCATCAAAGTTTTATTTTTCATTTTATATAATATTTAAATGGTTGCCAGAATAAGTTCAAGTAAAATGAAGATAGCACCATTATTTGAATTTGTCAAATAAAAAATTTGTCAAAAAAACAAATAAAGGTGCTAGAGTTTAGAGCTTGATTATGCCGGTTGTCATGGCATATATGGCAACAAGTGCCAAAATCACCAAGCAGACGGCAAAACAAAATTCGCGTTTTGTAAAAATCTTGTCATCAGGGCAATTTTGTGTGCGAGCCCATATATAAACAGGAATCCCGAGCGCGATGAAAATGACTGCGGCAAGCAGATATTTTAATCCGGCGGCATATATGAGCCACAAAGCATAAATTGAGCCGACCGTTGCCGCCAAAAGGGCAGATGAACGCTTGATATAAATATCTTTCGGATATTCATGATCTTCGCACAATTTCCATAAATAAGCACAGGATGAAAAATAGGCCGGCAACACCATCACACCTGTGATGGAAAGCATGGTATTCCATGCGTTGTTTGAAAAATAAACAAGAAGCATGAAAACCTGCATCATCGCACTTGTGACCCAAAGCGAAACAGACGGTGCATGAAATTCATTCTCTTTTGCAAACTGCTTCGGGAATGTGCCGTTTTCAGCTGCCGCTTGCGGAATTTGAGCAGTGACCATCGTCCATGCAAGCCAGCTTGTTAAAACAGAAACAAGCAAGCCGATGTTCATAAAATCAGCGCCCCATTTGCCAACGATTTTTTCTAAAATTCCTGCCGTTGAAGGATTCGCGATTTTTGCAAGCTCACTTTGCGACATATAGCCAAACGGCAACAATGAGAGCAAAACATAAATCAGCAAACAGCCTGCAAAACCAAGAACAGTTGCTTTGCCGACAGATTTGGGCGATTTGGCATGTTGGCTCATCACAACGGCGCCTTCAATACCGATAAAAGACCACAAAGTCACAAGCATGGTGTTTTTGATTTGGCTTTCAATTGAACCGAGGTTTTTGCTGATGAGATTTTCGCCCCAAAAGTCAAACGAGAATTTATCGGCATGAAAAACAAACGCCATAATCAAAATAAACAAAATAAGCGGAACGATTTTGGCGACCGTGCCGATGAGGTTAATGAGCGTTGCTTGTTTGATACCGCGCAGAACAAGGAAGTTAAATCCCCAAATAATGAGTGAGCCGCCGATGATGGAAGCAAGGTTATTGCCGCCTGCAAAATGGGGCGGAAAAAAATAGTTCAAAGCATCCATCGTAATTACGGCATAGCCGACATTGCCGCATATCTGACACAGCCAATATGACCAACCGATTGTAAACCCCGCATACGAGCCGAAGCCTTCGCGGCTATACATATAAATACCGGCAGTCAAATCAGGTTTTGCAACAGATAAAATGCGAAATGTGTTCGCAATAAAATAAACACCGATGCCGGTAATCAACCACGCAAGCAACACTGCGCCCGCCGATGCTGATTGTGCCATGTTTTGTGGTAGGCTGTATATGCCACCGCCGATCATTGAGCTGACAACAATAGCGGCAAGTGCCATAACGCCTAATCCGGCGGAAGATTTTTTTACCTCCGCCGGTGTGCTTTGTTTTTGAATTTTATGAAACATTTTTGCCTCACATCTTAAAGCTCAACAGGGTCAGCATGTTCAAAGTTCAAAAAGCCTAAACATGTTAAGCTGTATCCGAATTGTTCGGTGATGTTGAGGTAATTATGGAACATCTGAAATTCGCTGTGCTTTTCAACCCCTCTGATTTCAAGCTCGTGTTTCAAAGATTTATTGAGCCACATTTTTGCATGTCCTTCGGCAATTTCGTCATCAATGTGCGTGTCAAAATACTCCACATATTCGGCAGCCCAACCACCGATTAACTCGCCGTTTTTATCTTTGCCCCAACAAATGCCGACACCGGTGGCAATGGCTTTGTGATCATCACGGTTGGCACCGTTTCCGGCCATAATCACTTCTAAAACGGCACCGTGTTTGAACTTACCCGCAACCTTGTCAACAGGAACAATATTGCCGTAAAGCTCTTTCGGCAAAACGGAAGTGTAAGGAACCACATTGAAGTTTTCGATTTTAGCTTGCATCAACGCGCTATCATAGCAAAATGTTTCAAACGGTTGCGGCGGAATACCATCATTGGCTTGGCCGACACCGCCAGTGTGAAATGCTAAAGTCGGATAACGAACACCTTGAGTTGTCATGATTATTTCTCCTAAAAAATGAAATTAAAAACAAAAGAGAAGTAATCATGACTTCAAGGTGTTTCAAGAAGCTATCAATTTATTTATATCTTAATCTAAAAGTATTCCCCGTTGGCTTTGAAAGCTTTGAGGCCTCTTCAACGGTATAGATACGCTTTAGGGTATGCGCAGTTGCTGAAGTGTTATCTGAATTACCGGAGGAAGTATTCTCATCTGAGCTTTGAGAAGATGATGAGCCGGATGACGTTTGCGTCTTTTTATCTTCCGGTAAGGCTATGGAATGAAGGGATGGATAATAGGTTTGCAAATGCTGATCGCAAATGGTCGTATCACCCGAACAATATATAGTTAAAGAGGCAGGATCTTTTGCTTCCCCTGTCTGCATATCAATAATACTGTCAAAGGCATACTCTCCTATCGAAGCACCTTCCGGTATTGTAATGCTTTCAAGAGCAGTTACTGCAAAAGCACTAGCGCCGATATTTGTCACATTTTCGGGAATAGTAATATCTTTCAAAAAATAGTTATAGGCAAACGCTATATCTCCAATCGTTTCAAGTGATTGAGGCAATTCGTAAGTTATCGTTGGTGGATTACTCAATAGCGCCTCTTCATCTAACTCAAAAAAAGAGCCTCCGCTTGTCATTATTCCCATTCCATGGAAAGCAGCAGCACTTATATTTTTAATACCTTCCTCGATTTTCACTTTTGAAACTCTATTACCATAATCCAACCAAGGAATACCACCCTCTACCAAACCGTCAATTCTACCTTCTTTGTCTCTAGTGACATAATCTTTCATATATCCGTTGCCGGAAATTGTTAAAACACCCTCATCATCAACCGACCATGAACAAGTCGAGCCCTCAGCGCCGCAATCATTGCCGCTTGCAATCACGGTTGCTTTTGTCTGAGAAGCTAAAAGAGATTCTAAAAGTAATGTCGCAATAAACAGTTTATTCTTTTTCATATTTTTTTCTCCTTATTTCACATTAAAACGAAAATCCATCTTGAAAAACTCAAAATGGAGGAGCTGATAAACTGTAGTTGCACAGATGAACTTATTCGTCGTCAACATATAACGCTTATATCGTCCGCTCCCCTTAAAGGAGCAATGCAACTATTGATGTTTATCAAACATCGCAACCATTTTGGTTACGAATTCAGTATGTCATTTATAAGGGAAAATGTCAAGCAAAAAAAATAGGCCGTCCTGTTGCTGGGTGGCCCAAACCTCACTTTGAAAAAACCAAATTTCAAAGAATTTTAATTTGTTGCGTTCACTATTAAGCAGCTACAGCAACAGGTGCAAAATTATCATTTGCGTTCATTTATTTTGAACCGATAACGGTGGTATCTCACCGAACACAGCAAACCATCTTTATTGTATACTGTCTAACCTGTTTCACCCCCATAAAGAAGTTTATAAATATTTTCATGCTTGATATTTTTTCGCTCATTTACTTTTGATGTAAACATCGCTCAAAAATATCTGTGCAGCAAAACATTTATTTACTTTTTTTCAAAATTGGTGGAGGTGCCGAGTACTGCCCTCGGGTCCAACATACCTATTTCATAGCGCCTCTAGTGTCATAGCTGACAAGTCAGCAACTAAAATATAGCAAATATCAATCAAAATTGCAATATAAATTTTCGCTTTATTTTAGAAGTTTGTTCAACCAATATTCAAGTTTGTATCAAAAAGAGACGAGCTATGAATTTTCAAATTTTAGAATAGATTCAAATGTATGGTCAAAATTAAAATCTGATCAGACAAGGTAAACGATTTGACTTAAAAAAACGCCACTTAAATAACCGGTGACGTTTTTATTGTGCTCAGCTTAAAAACTATTTGCTACTTTTTTTAGCAGAAGAAGTTTTAGAAGCTGTTGCGGATTTCGTTGCTGCAGACTTTGTTGTTGCCTTCTTTGTTGTTGAGGAGGACTTTTTGCAACCACTGTTTGAGCAATTGCAAGAAGAGATTTGAGCAACAGCCATAGACCAGAATTTTTCATCTTGATCCATCGGACAACCGGCGTTTTGCCATAAATAATAAGCAGCTTCTCTGATGTAATTTTCATTACATTTTGTAGCCATTTTTGTTCTCCATAAAAGTATTAAAAACATTTCTAATATAAACATGTTTTTTTTGATAGTCAATATTTAATATTTTAAAAAAAATAAAGTAAATTGCTTGCAATTTAGCAAAGAACACTTTATAGATAAAAGAAACACATAAGATGACATGAAAAATGATAGGGGAATCCTGATGAAAAATTTGCTCTCTCAAAACGAAATGAATGCAATCATAGAAGGCAATCACGATAATGTTTTTGCAGTGCTCGGAATGCACAAAGATAAGGGCTCAAAAAACATTTTTATTCGCGCATTTTTACCCCATACAAATTCTGTTGACATTTTATCTGCCGATGGCAAAAATTTAGGTCAAATGCAAAAGCTTGATGACCGTGGATTTTATCAAATCGAGTTTGGAAAAACAGATGATTTTAAATATCGTTTTTTAGTGACAAATGATTTAGGACAAACTTATGAAGCAGAAGATCCGTATCGATTTATGCCAACAATCGGCGATATAGATGAATATCTTTTTTCGGAAGGAAATCACCACGAAATATATAAAAGACTTGGTGCACATGTGATGGAAATGGATGGCATTAAAGGTGTCGGATTTGCCGTTTGGGCGCCAAATGCAAAGCGCGTCTCCGTTGTCGGTGATTTTAATATGTGGGACGGTACACGGCATGTGATGCGCAAACACCCATCATGTGGCATTTGGGATATTTTTATTCCAAACATTGGTCAAGGAACAATCTATAAATTTGAAATTAAGACAAAAGAGGATTATATCCTCTTAAAATCTGATCCTTTTTCTTTTTATAATGAAGTGCGCCCGAAAACAGCATCAATCGTTTATGATATTAATAATTATGAATGGCATGATGAAGAATGGATGCAATATCGCGAAAATTATAACAGCTTTGATAAGCCGATTTCAATTTATGAGGTGCATTTAGGTTCTTGGCGTAGAAAAGGTGATTGTGGCGAAAATTATTTAACCTATCGAGAGTTTGCCGATTATTTGGTTCCGTATGTTCATAATATGGGCTTCACGCATGTTGAGTTTTTGCCGCTTTGCGAACATCCGCTTGATGCTTCTTGGGGCTATCAGGTTACCGGCTTGTTTGCACCGACCTCGCGTTTCGGAACGCCGGATGATTTTCGCTATATGATTGA
>JAFVFH010000071.1 GCA_017475525.1 Alphaproteobacteria bacterium
TAATGGCTTTGTCCTCGGCGGCGGGGTGATAAAGTCTGTATAACGGCTTGTCTAGAGCACTTTTCGGCGGGCTCGCAAATTAAAAGATAAACAATGTCATACCTAAAGTCAGCGCAAGTCTGACGAATAAGGTATCTTCGATATAGATTTCCCCCTTACACAGTGTAAGGGGATAGGGGGGATTAAAATACTGCTTTGTTTATATACTAATTCGTAGACCCCGTGACGTTTTTGCTAAAAGCAAAAACGAGGGGTGACTTTTGGTGGATTCTTGGGATTTGCCTAACGGCAAAGCGAGCGATGACTCTTTAAACAATGCATTAAAATAATTTTTCTTTACTTTATTGCAAATATATGCTTTAATAAAAATTGGATATGAAAGAAATTTTATATCAAGTGTCTTGTTAGGCGCGGAGCTGTTAGAAAGCTTTTAATAGTAGGCAGTGAGGATAACACTGCATAAGTGTTATTTTTTTATAACACGATTATCCCCGACATACAGTCGGGGAACTGATGGTGAATGTTCAAGATTTTTATCCAAAGACCATTAGAGTCATTTCCTACTATATGATTTTCTAACTTCCCCGACCGCTCCTTCAAGGTGCGGTTTTTTTAGTTTTAATAATAAATGGAGATAATTTGATGAAAAAGATAATTTTGATTTCAAGTATGCTAGCAACTAGATGTGTGGCAATACATGATTTAGCGACACCACCAAGATGTGATGAATATGATTATGATCATTGCTATTATATTTTTACTGATGACAACGGTAATACACATAAAGCCCATTTTGGTTATGATGTCGGTAGTGGAGATGAGGGAGACTTAGAACATTATGATACTTTTCAAGGAGAAACAGTATATAACAGTGACGGAAAAGTCGTAAAAGAATATAAACCCAAAGATGGATATGAATATGAATCGTATTCGCCGGAAAATATGTATCAAACTGCAGCTTATGAATATACCGGCGATAAGTTAACACAAAAAACGACTTATTACTCCAATGGTAATACTTCTACACAAGAGAATTATAATACAAATGGAGATTTAACACAAAAAACGGCTTATACGCAATCGGGGCAGGCATCAACAATAACAAATATTTATGATGGAGACATACTAAGGGAAAGTATATATACAACAAACGGACTGGATGCTCAGTTTAACGTAGATAGTAGTACAGGTAATGGTCTTTTGGGGAATGGCGGAATAACTACTTTTTTTAAAAACATAGACGCTTTTAATGCAGATGGCATTGCCTTTGGACATGTGTGGTATGACAATGACGGAAACATCATTAAAGAACAAGCGACAAGTAGGACTGATTTTGATATGGATAATGATGCTTGGCCAGAAATATCGGATGAAGATCGTGAAGCAGGAGTTACTCTTGAAAGTATGGGTATCTTCTCTGAAGTTTACGTTGATGATTTCAATGCGTATCTTGAAAATTTAAATAAAAAGACGATAGAGGTTAAAAATGCAGATGGAAGTACAACAATTTATGATAAAGCCGGTAATGTACTTGGTTTTAAAAACAAGCGTATCTACACCGTTGAAGAAGCAACAAAGCTTTCCAAGCCGAGAGGAAATACTTTTAAGATAAGATATAAATAATAAAAAGCGCTCGGATAAAAAATCCGAGTGTTTTTTAAAATTACTCTTGCAATCTCAAAAAAAAGGCATATAATAACCTCATAAATAAAGCAGGCGGTTTTGTTTTTTGCCTGCGGTTTATTTCCAAAGAAATACATTTTTAGTTTTAACAAAGAGCCGTTAAGGCTTGATTTTAGGTGTTTTGATATGAAAAAAAACAATAATAAGTTTCGTGGTAATAACAACAATAATAACAATATGTATAACTTAAACTATCGATTCGACAGTGTCAGTCCGGCAGGAAAATTTTCCGGCACGGCGCTTGATTTGATTAAACGTTATAATGAGCTTGCCAAAGAGGCACACGCTTCGGGCAACTATGTCGAAATGGAAGTTTTTCGCCAATATGCCGAGCACTATCGCAAGATTGTAACGGAAATCAACGAACGCAAGGCTGCAAATCAAGCACAGAATCAACAAAATCAACAAGCCAAAGTAGAGGAAAATCAGGAGCAACAAGCCTCGACTTCTTCTGAGCAAAATGCGACGGCACAAGTTCAAGCCTCAACAGAAGCTGCGCCTGAGCAAGCTATCACGCAACAGCCCTTGTCATTAAAGAAAAAGACTTTGAAAATTGTTGAAGTCAAAGAAAACGACAATGTGATTAAAGAGGCTGAAACAGATAAGCCCAAACGCACCTACAAACGCAAGACAAAAGAAGAACCGGCAGAAGCAGCCGCTGTTTAATGATGCAAAGACAAAGGAAGAAGATGATGGTGTTCTTTTTTGGCATGCTTATTCTTGTTGTGGCGGCAATTGCCGTGACATACAAAACATTGACGGGATATGCTTCATTTTCCGCTGTTTCGAAGATTTTGATTTTGCTCATTCTCACGGCATCTTGGTTTTCGCCGATGTGGCTAAGGTGGATCAGAAACGGATATGAAATTTTAAACGGAACATTTTATGATATTGCCTATAAGCTCGGCTATTTTATGATGGGATTTGTGCTCATTTTAGCAATGCTCCTTATTTTGCGCGATGTGCTGTGGTATGTGGTGTATTTTATCTCAAGGATAAAGGCACTCAATCCGGATAATGCGCATGCCATCAATGTCGCCAATTTTATCACTGTTTTATTGGCGTTGACGGCCTCGTTTTATGGGGTGTATGAGGCGCATAAATCCCCTGATGTGAGGCAAATCAATATTTCGGATAATCGCATTAAAGAAAAAGTCAAGTTTGTGATGGCGTCTGATTTTCATATCAACCAATCAACACCCGTTTGGCATATTCAAAAAATGATAGACATCATCAATAAACAAAATCCGGATTATATTTTGCTTGTGGGCGATATTGTGGACGATGAGCCGGAGCGCACGATAGAAAAGTTCAAAATGCTTGAAGCTTTGAGGGCAAAAAAGATTTATATTTCGCTCGGCAATCATGAATATTATCACAAGCCTTATGCATGGATGATCGAGTTCAATAATTTAGGTTTTGAAGTGTTGCACAATACAGGTGAAAAAATTGAAAACACCGGCGTGTATGTCGGTGGGGTGCCTGATGTGGGCTCAACAAGTGTAAACTACGACAAAGCTTTGGCAAACTCTGAGGATACATATAAAATTTTGCTCTCTCATGCGCCGACCGATTTTAAGGATATCGATAAGACAAAGTTTGATATTCAGCTTTCCGGACACACGCACGGTGGGCAAATTTTTCCGTTTCAATATATCACCAAAAGAGCAAATGACGGCTATTTGGCAGGGCTTTATGAAACAGATGATGCTGATTTGTTCGTATCTCGCGGAGCCGGTTATTGGGGGCCTCCGATGCGAATTTTGGCAGAACCTGATATTGCTGTTTTGAATTTGGAGCCTTCAAAATAATGTCTTTGAGTTTTGAAGAGGGTATGAAGATTGCCTTTGAATTTGATGTTTCAACTGCAAAAGATTGTGCGGTGGTTTATAGCATCAGTTTTTTGAAAACAAGTGAAAACAGAGATAAGGCCTATGCTTATGTGAAAGCGCATGAAGGGTGCAAAACCTTGGATGATACGCCATGTGGTAAAACACTTTGCGAAAAGGGGTATCAGGCAACAAATGAGGTTGCAACAGATGAAATTAAAAAAATTTGGAAGACGGCATCCGAGCGTTTTATCAAATCTGCAAGCGGAAATTTGAGGGCGTTTGTGGATGGAGCAGATAAGCGAAGCACCTTTTGCATGGTGGAAACGCCTGAGATATGCAAAAACGATAAAATCAAAACAATCAATGGCGTCGACAAGTTTTCCTTTTTGGAAAAATTTCAAAAATAATGCTTGCATTTTAAAACAAAAAAGCTTAAAAAGAGGCTTTGATATATCAATTTAATTTTAGGAGAATTTATATGCCTTCAGTTGTTAATGATAGCTGTATTAAATGCAAAGCTTGCGCAAGTGTTTGTCCGGTTGATGCTTTTCATGAAGCAGAAAATCAACTCGTTGTGAATCCGGATGTTTGCATCGATTGCGGTGTGTGCATTTCTGAATGCCCGCAAGAAGCAATTTGCAATGATGCAGATGCTGATCCTGAAGTTGTTAAGTTCAATGCAGAACAAGCAAAAGTTTGCCCGAATGCAAACGACTAATGCTTGAAATGAGCGTTTAACAAAAAGCCTCAAGTTTTCTTGAGGTTTTTTTGTTGACTTTGATATAAAACTCAGGCATAATTAAAATATAACCAAAATGGTTATGGTGTCCATAAGGCATTTTCTAAACATCACACTCCTTAAACGGGAGTTTTCGAAATAAGCACATTTTGTGACGAATAAGGAAGGCTGAGTTTAGACAGTTTTATGGCTCCCACTTTGGATTTTTTATCTAAAGTGATTTTTTTAATGTTATGTTAGAGGAGTGAAACTCATGAAAAAAATATTTTTATTCTTTTTTCTTTTTACATTTTCGTTGCATGCTGAAATTATCGCCTCCGGCAATGATTGTGGCGATGATTGCCACTGGGAAATTGATGCTCGGACAAAAACTTTAACCATTACAGGAAACGGCGCCATCAAGGATTATGAGCGCATTTACTCAGCAGACGCAATGGAGTACACAACATCTGCACCATGGCGCGAATATGTTTACCAAGTTGAAAACGTGAATATCGGTGAAGGGATCACAAGTGTCGGTTATGATGCTTTTGAAGATATGTATTCAGTTAAAAATGTTTCTTTGCCAAGCACTTTGACGGATATTAAAGATCTGGCATTTCATACCTGCACCAACTTGCAGGAGATTACTCTACCTGAGAAGTTAAAAAACATAGGAGACGCCGCTTTTTCCGCTTCTGCCCTTCGATCTGTCACATTTCCAGAAAGTTTGGAAAGCATCGGACAGTATGCTTTTCCGATGCTAAAAACTGCCATTTTACAATCGGCAAAAGATTTAGCACTTGGCGCATTTGGCGATGATATTGCCGGTAGAAATGATACATGGAATCAATCACGTCTCGAAAATTTATATTGTCAAACCGAGTTAATGGAAAAATGCAACAAGATTGCTTCAAGCCTTGGTATTGAAGCAACGGAATATAAAAAACTGCCGAATGGTCGTTATGCTGTTAATGAAAAACAATTTCTCAGCTTAACCGACATTCAAAACGGTCGTATATATACACCTAAACGCATATACACCATCAAAGAAGCCGAAATGGTTTCCAAACCGACGGGTAATACTTTTATGATAAGATATAAATAAAGCTAAAAGAACATGGCTTGTGCCGTGACGCCTTTGATGGCGTTGAGCTCTTCAACCAAGTGTTCAACATCTTCTGAAAAGGTATCCATCACCACATGTATCAAGCGAATATTGCGCTTTTCATAAGGCAGACCTAAGCGACTGACAATGCAATCTGAAAAGTGGTGCAAAAGGGCATTGACTTCGGGGATTTGGGTAAAGTCTTCAATTTTAATGCCTAAGGTTGCAAGTTCTTTGTTCATGAATTTTCTCCTTTATCTGAAGTTGAAGGTTGATCACCGTTTAAGTTGTGTAAAAATTGTTTTTCCATTTTTAAATATTGATCCAAAAGCCATTGTGAACGGCTGATGGTGAAAAGCGAAATAATAAGCAAAACAAATGTCATCTTTGTGTTTTCGGTTAAAAACTGGTGAACCGCCGTCATAATGAAAAACATCACAAGCAAAAGCCTGAAACTTGTTAAAATCAAAAGAGGCAGACGGTTGGCAGATCTTCCATACCATAGCACAGCGTAGATTTTAGCAAGTCTTTCGTTAGAAATCAACAAGTTTTTGACTGTTTCTTTGTTGTCTTTTAATACATTTTTGAAAAGAGATTGGCTTGAGGGAATGCAGTTTTGATTGTTGCTGTTTTCGTTGCAAATCGGCAAATCATCTTTTTGGGGAGCTTTTTTCAAATGGAGCTTGATAAGAAGGGAATTGATGCTATCATCAGCCCGCAAGTTCCACCCGATAAGTCCTTTTAAAAATGGAGCCATGACAAGCAAAACCGTTGCCGTCAAGAGGATGCGCATCGGCACATTTGGCAAATACAAGCTTGCAAACGGGCGCACAACTTGAGAAAACAGTGCTATGATAGTATATAAGATGAGCGAAAATAAAATGATTCGAATAAAATAGCTCTTAAACAAAGCACGCCAGAGTTTTTCTTCCGTCATGGTCGCATTTTCTGATTTGGTTGCTTGATCAATGTAATCGTGCCATTTTTGAGGCAAAATTCTATCAAGAAATTTGTAGGCTCTCGGTGCGGAATTAATCATAATCGGGGTTAAAAAGGTGGTGATGACCGAAACAGCAACAATAATCGGATAAACAAACGAATCTAAGACTTCTAAACTCATCCCGAGCGAAGCGATAATAAAAGCAAATTCACCGACTTGCGCAAGCGAAAAGCCGCCTTGAACGGCTGTTTTAAGATTCTGCCCTGAAATCACAAAACCGAAGACGGAAAAAAGTGATTTACATATCAAAACAACAAGTGTGATAATAAAAATCGGGTAGGCGTAAGTGATAAACATATCAGGGTCAACCATCATTCCAACCGTCACAAAGAAGACAGCCCCGAAAAAGTCTTTGAGTGGTTTGATAACATTTTCAATGCGGTGTATGGCACCTGTTTCGGAAAGAAGCGAACCCATGATGAATGCACCGAGCGCCGATGAAAAGCCGGAATAGACTGCTAAACTGACCATGGAAAGAGCAAGTGCAATCGAAACAAGAAGCAGCATTTCATCATTAAGAAAAGAATCTAATTTCTTTAAGACAGTCGGAATAATATATATACCGACGACGAAACATAAAATCAAAAAAGTAAAGAGCTTTAGTGTGCTCAGACCGAGTTCTTCACCGTTGATGCCTTTACCGATGGCAATAGTCGGTAGCAATACGAGGAGAAGTATGCCCATAATATCTTCAATTACCAAAACTCCAAATACAAGGTCGGTAAACTTTTGTTTCTTGATTTTCAAATCATCAAAAGCCTTGATGATAATTGTTGTCGACGACATTGAAATCATTGACCCCAAAAAGAAACTGTCTATGGTGCTCCAACCTAAGAAAAGACCGGCGTAGTAACCAAAAAACAAAAGCAAAAAGATGTTGAGTGTGGCAGTCAAAAGTGCAGATTTTCCGACACTGACCATTTTGTTAAAACTGAATTCTAGTCCAAGCGAAAATAAAAGAAAGATAACGCCTATATCTGCCCATAAAATAATGTTTTCTCTATCAGAGACCGTCGGCAGAAAATTAAGATACGGACCGGCTAAAATACCTGCAAGAAGATAACCCAAGACCATCGGTTGTTTGAGTTTCTTGAAAATTAAAGTCGTTATGGCGGCATAAACCGTTATCAGCATTAAATCAACAATTAAGGGGTGAAGTTCATGCATAATTTTTATTCCTCATTTTTTATCATTGCAAAACATGATAATGAGGAAATATTAATATTTTTATAAATTACAAGCATATTTTTTTGCGTTGCTCTTGCGTATGGAAGTTTTGAAACCCATATATGAATTATGTTTTAACAAAGGGAGATTTTTTGATTATGAGTGAAAAGATTGAATTTCAGACCGAAGTGGCAAAACTTTTGGATATTGTGATTAACTCACTTTATTCGGAAAAATATATTTTTTTGCGCGAATTGATTTCAAATGCAAGCGATGCTTGCGATAAGTTAAAGTTTTGGAGTTTGACAAATCCTGATGTCAAGGCATCTTCTGCTTTTAAAATCACCATCACGCCGGATTCGGAAAACAATACATTAACCATTTCTGACAATGGTATCGGTATGAATAAAGACGATTTAATCAAACATATCGGTACGATTGCCAAGTCCGGTACGGCAGATTTTGTAAAAAATATGAAAGACAACGGCTCGGCAGTTGACCTCATCGGACAGTTTGGGGTGGGGTTCTATTCTGCATTTATGGTGGCAAAAAAAGTTGAAATCACCACCAAAAAAGCCGGTGAAAAACAAGCTTATCAATGGACGTCGGACGGATTGGACGGTTTTGAAATCATGCCTGCAAAACGCGATGAAAACGGCACGGATATCAAACTTTTCTTAAAAGATGATGCCAAAGACTTTACCGACACCATTTATTTGAGACACATCATCCGCACATATTCCGACCATGTGGAATATCCGATTGTTTTAAATTTAGGCAAAGCAGGGGAAGAAACCGTCAACACGGCATCGGCTTTATGGACGCGCAATAAGGCGGAAATCACCGAAGAGCAATATAAAGAATTTTATCATCACATTTCAAAAAACTTTGATGACCCGTGGATGACACTTCATTTCAAAGCCGAGGGAAGCATTGAATACAACGCGCTTTTATATATTCCGTCAACTGCGCCGTATGACTTGTTTCAGCCTGATGTTAAGCAAAGCTTAAAGCTTTACGTGAATAAGGTGTTTGTTTCAGACAAGGTGGAAGGTTTGATGCCGGCATATTTGAGGTTTGTCAAAGGCGTGATTGACAGCTCGGATTTGCCCTTGAACATCTCGCGCGAGATGTTGCAACAAAATGCGCTACTTTCCAAAATCAGACAAGGCACGGTCAGCCGTATTTTAAAAGAGCTCAAAAAGCGCCAAGCCGATTATGAAGACTACTTAAAGTTTTGGAATGCTTTCGGCACGGCTTTCAAAGAGGGTATTTATGAAGACTTTTCAACCAAAGAAGAAGTGGCATCACTTGCGCTCTTTGCCTCAACAAACGATGAAACAAAGCTCACCTCATTAGATGAATATATCGGCCGTGTTCAAGCAGAGCAAAAGGCGATTTATTATATCACGGGCGATGATGTGCCAACGCTTCGTAACAACCCGCAACTTGAAGCTTTCAAAGAAAAAGGGATTGAGGTTTTGCTCCTTGTTGACCCGATTGATGAGTTTTGGACACAGGTTTTGACCTCATACAAAACATTTGCCATCAAACACATTTCAACGGCAGATGTTGATCTCAAGATTGAGCGCAAAGATAAAAAGGCAGATGAGGGAAGCTTAAAACAACTGACAGACTTTATGGCGGAGCTGTTCAAAAACGAAGTTGCCAAAGTAGAGCCGAGCGAAAAGCTCACGAAAAGTCCCGCAGCCTTAAATGTGGAAAACGGGCAAATGAGCATCCACTTGGAGCGGCTGATGCGCAACCATCAGCAGCAAACAGCTTATGCCAGCACGCGTATTTTAGAGGTCAATCCGTATCATCCGCTGATTATCAAACTTTCGGATATGGTAACAGATGAAAAAAACAAAGACAAAGTGGCCGACATTTCACGTCTGATTTTAGACCAAGCTAAAATCGCCGAAGGCGAGGCGGTGTCGGACGCGGCATTTTTTGCTGAAAAATTCAGCGATTACTTGCTCAAAGCCATATAGGCGGACTTATCTAGCTCGTATCTCATACAGAAATTTCAGGACAGAAGTTTTCTCATGTACCTTTTTGTACACTGCGGAACTTCTGCCTTAATTTCTTATGATATACACGCTATTCAAATCCTTTAGAGGCAATGATTAGATATCTGCTGAGTTTTTAATTGTTATTTGCATTTTTTGCTTGCAAGTTTTGGTAAAATATGTCATCATAACCTTATCGTTTGAAATCAAACGACGGTGTCTAAACAACACATTAGGTCATAGCTCCTTTTCGGAAGGAGTTGTCGATATAAGTGCATTTATGTGTCGAATAAGGCAGACTGTGACCTAACAGTTGTTTAACTCCTCCATTTTGAAGTTTTTCAAGGTGGATTTTTTTTGGTTTGGATTACTAATGCCACCACCTCAAGACCTTCCCCCTGTTGACCGCGCCAAAGGCGCTCAGGGGGGATTGAAAAGAGGGTGACTTTTAAAAAAAGGAGAAAACTTATGACTAAAAATAAACTCTTAACACCAATACTACTCGGCACGACCATCTTATCAACAGCCGCATTTGCCGACAATCTTATAACAGGAGAGAGCGGAAAATGCGGATCCACAGACGCCCAGTGTCATTACGAAATCACAAACGGCGTGCTGACAATCACCGGAAATGCTTTTATATCATCAAAGCCTTGGAAAAATATCTCGGGATATAAAACAGGTATTACCAGTGTTATTATAGAAAACGGCATAACAGGCATTACCAATAATGCGTTTGACGAAATAACAAGCTTGAAGAGTGTTGTGATTCCCAATAGTGTAAAAACTATTAACAATGCAGCATTTCATTATGCACCATCTTTGGAAAGTGTGACATTCGAAACAGGATCTCAATTAACAACACTGGCATCAAATGCATTTTCTTATTCACCATCATTAAAAAGCATTGATCTTCCAGAATCCCTCACCGGAACTTTAGGTTCTTTTCAAGGGACAGGCTTAACAAGTATTGTTATCCCGTCGAAAGTAACACAGTTAGACAATTCATGTTTTAAAGATGCAACTTCACTAGAAAGTGTAACACTTCCGGATAGCTTAACATATATTCCGCAATATGGTTTTCAAAACACGAGTTTAAAAAGTATAGATATACCTAAAAATGTTACAACAATACAAGGGATGGCCTTCAAAGACATTAGCAGTTTAGAAAATATTACTTTTGCTTCGGATTCAAAACTTAGAGAAATTAATACCAATGCTTTTGAAAATGCAACGAGTTTGAAAAGTATTAATATTCCGGCAAGTGTTACACAACTGGGAGGATATCTATTTAAAGGCAGTGGATTGGAAAGTATCACATTTGACGAAGGTTCAAAACTGACAAGTATTCCTAATTATTTATTTTGGGATGCCTCAAATTTGAAAAGTGTGATGTTGCCGGATTCTATTACCTCGGTTGGATGGGCAGCTTTTAGCGGAGTTCCTTCAACGGCAACAGTTTATTGTCAAGAAGGTGGGAATAAGCATGGCGGAAAATCCTGTTCGGAGCTTTTTACAGCAAATTCCTCTTTTACCGGAACAATTCAATTGTATGCAAAAGATACAAACGGCAATATGATTTTGTATGATAAAGATGAAACGACAGGCGAAATTACATCTAATGGAAAAAAATACGCTTCTATTGATCATTTAATTGCAGGAAGAGCAATGCATGAAATACAACAAATTGAAAATAGTGACGGAAGTGTTTATCTATACGATGAAAACGGAAATCTCATCGGGATTAAAGGCAAGCGTATCTATACCGTTGAAGAGGCCGCACGACTTTCAAAACCGACAGGCAATACATTTAAGCTCAGATACAAATAAAAAAAAGAGGGAATAATTTCCCTCTTTTGTGACCTTTTGAGCAGACTTAAAGCCAAATGAATTTCAGATTTTTGACCTCTTGTGCAATCAAAAGGGACCTTTCCGGTTCGGCCTATGATGAGAAGCTAAATTCTATCTTCTAAAACATCATCTTCCGAACACACTTGATATAAGACTTATTTTTTTGTTTTAAAGAAGGGTAGCCAAAAGTGTATATTGTTAATTTTTTATTGTTTTTGGATGCCTTATCCTCGTGCTTTCAGCACTCGGAGGCATGACGTAAAAATGCATCACACCTCCGAGCCGCTTTCCTTTCCGTCACACCTCCGAACGAAGTGAGGATAAGGTGTCCACAATAAATATAATAAAAACATTGACCGATAAAATATTTGCGTTTAAGTTTTAATCATGAAACAAATGTACGTTTATATTGTCACAAACCACAAGCATGGTACATTATATATAGGTGTCACAAATAATCTTGTTCGCCGAACATACGAACATCGAAATAAATTGATTGAAGGTTTTACGAAACAACACAACTTAACAAAACTTGTCTATTATGAAATATGGCAAGGCGAATTGGAAGCTATAGAAAGAGAAAAAAAGCTCAAGAAAGCCTATCGTAAATACAAAATAAGCCTAATTGAAAAACAAAATCCTGATTGGAATGATTTATACGATTCTATTGTTTAATTTTTGGGATCCCTTATCCTCGCGCTTTCAGTGCTCGTAGTGGTGCAGGAAAAAGATACGCTCGGAGGGTGACCGGTAATGCTTGACAATCAAAAATTGAATATTGCTTGACAACAAAACATTAAAAGAGTAATTTTTTTCAAAGTTATTGATATTAAGGATAAAAAACATGACAGACATATATTTGCATAACACCTTAAAACAAAGAAAAGATTTGTTTAAACCGATTGATGAAAAAAATGTGCGCATGTATGTCTGCGGACCGACGGTTTATGACAAAGCGCATTTAGGAAATGCCAAAACACCGGTTGTTTATGATGTTTTATATCGCCTGCTTTGCTATGTTTACGGCAAAGAGCATGTAACGTATGTTTCAAACATCACAGATGTTGATGATAAAATCTTGAACAAACATCAACAGACGGGAAAGCCTATCCGCGAAATTACAGAAGAAACATATAATTGGTATATTCAAGATATGGAAAAGCTCAATGTTTTGGCGCCGAATTATCGTCCGCGTGCCACAGAATATATTTCCGAAATGATTGAGCTTGTCAAAAAGCTCCTTGCAAACGGGCATGCTTATGAGGCAGAAGGGCAGGTTTTGTTTGATGTCGATTCAATGAAAAACTATGGCTCGCTTTCAAATCGCTCAATGAAAGAGATGATGGCAGGGGCGCGTGTTGAAGTGGCAGATTACAAAAAAAATCCGGCAGACTTTATTTTGTGGAAACCCTCTGACCCGGATCAACCGGGGTGGAACAGCCCTTGGGGATACGGCAGACCGGGGTGGCACTTAGAGTGCTCGGCGATGAGCTCCAAACTCTTGGGCAACGATTTTGATATTCACGGCGGCGGTTCTGATTTGATTTTTCCGCACCATGAAAATGAATTGGCGCAAAGCACATGTGCTTTTCCGAACACGCATTTTGCGCATTATTGGGTGCACACCGGAATGCTCATGATTAACGGGGTGAAAATGTCTAAATCACTCGGTAATTTTTATACCGTTGCTGAGGTTTTGGAAAAGCAGCCTGCCGAAGCTTTAAGGCTTTTGTTTTTAACAACCCATTATCATCAGCCGTGTAACTTTACATTTGAAGGCTTAAATGAGGCAAAGAAAATTTTGGACAAGTTTTATAATGCCCTCGTTAAAAATGAAGATGTGCCCTCTCTTAAAGTTGAGCCGAGCGAAAAGCTGATTGATGCCTTAAAAGATGATTTGAACACACCGCTTGCGCTTTCATATTTGCATGAAGATGTGAATGCCTTAAACAAGGCTGAAAAACTTGATGAGCGAAAAATCTTAAAAGCACAGCTCTTGGCAGATGCTTATATGTTGGGGCTTTTATATAATGATCCGTCAGGTTGGTTTAAGGGTGAAAGCGACGTTTCAGAGATTGAAGCCATGATTGAAAAACGCACGGAGGCTAAGAAAAACAAAGATTGGGCGACAGCGGATGCCATCAGAAATGACTTGAAAGAAAAAGGGATTGTGCTGGAAGATGGTCCGCAAGGCACAACTTGGAAAAAACTGTAAACCTTGCATAATGGGGGACTTATTATTTACCTCATTATTCAAGGTTTAAGCGCATCTTTCTATCTGAAAGCCTTTGTTTTGATAAAATCTAAAATTTGATTTTTATCTTCAAATTGAGCTTTGATGTTTAAAACATTGAAGCTTTTTTGCAAATTTTGCGGGATTTTCACATAGTCCTTTAAGGTGGTATAAATCGGCAAATTTTTCGTTTTTCCTTTTTTGATAAGAGCTTTCAGCTCATCTTTGGTGTAAAAATGATGATCGGGAAAATCATAAGAATTTGCAACCGCGAGCCCGCATTTTTGAAGCGAGTTGTAAAATTTTTGAGGGTATCCGATACCGGCAAAGGCAATCACTTTTGTGTTATGATGAGCGGGCCTTTCTTCTTTGATGAGAACACGAAAAACCGGTTTATTGATTTGTTTTAAAAGTTCATATTTATCACGACCGATAAATATCACACCATCTGCGCGTTTTAAGCCTGATTTTAAGCCCTCGCGCAAGGGACCTGCCGGAATGGTTTTGCCGTTGCCGATGCCGAGCTCGCCGTTAAACACCAAAAAAGAAAGGTCTTTTTTCAAAGTCGGATTTTGAAAACCGTCATCCATAATCAAAACATCTGCTCCGTTTTTTTCTGCGATTTGAGCCGCAATTCCTCTATCGGCACAAACAACGGTCGGAGCAACGGCAGCAAGCATCAAAGGCTCATCGCCGACTTCTTGAGGCGTGTGTTTTTTTAAGTCAATCAAAACACCGCTCAAACTTCCGCCATATCCGCGCGAAATGAAAAACGGATTTTTGCCGTTGGCTTTCAAGAGCTCAGCCAATGCAATTGAAACGGGGGTTTTGCCAACACCGCCGGCCGTGATGTTGCCGATGCAAATCACCGGCACATTTGCCTGATAAGGCTTTATCCATTTCAAGCGCAAGGCTGTTGCCATGCTATATAGCGCGCCGATAGGCGTTAAAAGCGACGATATCAGATTTTGATGTTGCCAATATTGAGGGGTTTTCATTTCTATTTTAAATATTTTTGAACCGTTTCAACAATACCGTCTAAAACTTTAGCTTCGCTTGTTGCCCATTCGTAGGCAAGGGAGCGCTTGGCTTCTAAAAAGTCTGGGGTGTTCAAAAGTTTTTCGACCATATCAATGAGTTCTAAAACATCATTCACTTGTATGATACCGTTTGCGGCGCGTGCTCTGTTCATGGCATCCGTAAAGTTATGCATGTACGGGCCGACAACAACCGCATCGCGATAACGTGACGGTTCCATAAAGTTTTGTCCGCCGTGGGGGATAAGTGAACCGCCGATAAACACAACCGGTATTAATTCATACCAAATGCCGAGTTCGCCGATGGTGTCTGCCACATAAACATCTGTTGTTTCATCAATATTTTCATTTGCCGAGCGCAGAGAAACATTCAAGCCATAATCTTTAATTAACTTTTCTTTGATTTCAACACCGCGATGAGGGTGACGAGGGGCAATAACCGTCAATAAATTCGGAACTTTTTTTTGCAAATCTTTCAAAAAACGACCGATTTTTGATTCTTCATCATCATGAGTGGATGAAACAAGCCAAACAGGACGGTTTGCAAATTGTTTTTGCATGATTTCTTTTTTTGTTTGATCAACCGGCAAGGGAAGACCTGCATATTTCAAGTTTCCGAGGCTTGCCGTTTTTTTAGCGCCTAAAACGCTTAAACGACGAGTATCTTCATCTGATTGACCGAGACACAATGTAAAACAATCTAAAATTTGCTTGATGGCAAATTCAAATTGTTGCCAACGACGAAATGACTTGTTTGAAATACGCCCGTTGACCAAAATAAGCGGAGTATTGCGTTTCTTGATTGTTGAGAGCATTGCCGGCCAAAACTCAGATTCAAACCAAAGCACTAAATCCGGTTTCCAATGACGAATAAAACGTGCGGCATGAAGCGGATGCTCAAGCGGAATATATTGGTGAAAAGCGCGATCAGGCAAACGTTTCGCCATAACTTCGGCGGAAGTGACCGTTCCGGTTGTGACCATAATGTGCAAATCAGGATAAATTTCTAAAAGTTTTGAAATAAGCGGAAGCATGGAAACCGATTCACCGACAGACGCGCCATGCATCCATATCAATTTTCCTTTCGGGCGGGGAAGGCTTGCTTTGCCTAATCGCTCATTAAAACGAGCTAAATCTTCTTTGCCATTCTTTTTGCGTTTTTCAATGTAGCGATTAAGCGCAAGCGGATACATTATCGTTAATATTGTTTTATAAAGTTTCAGTAACATTTCTCAGTCCTTTATTTCATAGTGTTTACGTGGTGTTGTTCCTTGTTTAATTTTAGGCATATTGAGCTCTCTGTCAAGTGCCCAAGTGAGTTCATTCATCTCTTTTTCGATTTGCAGACGATATGCTTCCAAATCTTCTTTAGAAGAATTTTTAGGAATAAAAAACGGTTTGGTTACAGCAACAATCCCCTTATGAAAAGGTAGCGGAATAAGCATCCGATCCCAGCTCTTGTTCAAAATTTTTGATTTGGCGATGGAATATGTTAAACCGATAACCGGTTTTCCCGTTGTTTTAGCATAATAAATCGGACTCATCGTCATTGTCATCGACGGACCTCTCGGGCCGTCGGGAATAATGGCGATGCTGGCATCATTTTTGAGCTCTCGCAAGAGTTTGACGGCGGCACTGCGCGGATTTTCGTTGGTCGAACCGCTGATGTTTTCAATGCCGAAACGATTTAGGAGCCCGGCAATGAGTTGTCCGTCCCGATGAGGCGAAACAAGTGCCGAAAGCTTTGAGGATCTGTTCCAAAAATAGGGAGCAAAAGCGATGCGCCCGTGCCAAGCAATGAAAATAACAGCTTTATGTTTTTTTAGGTTATCATAAAAAACGTCAATATTACGTCTTTCCCAACGCGTGGTGAGCGCAACAAACTTGACATACCAATAGCATAAAAAGCTGATGAAATGCGTCAAACAAGGCAATTTGGAAAATTTCTTCAACAAGTGCGTCAAACCTGGTATAATTAAACAACAGGCTCATCATAGCGTATTTTTTTTAATCTGCAAGCATAAATCATGCACAAATTAAAACAAAATGTTACACAATATTTTAATGAAAGTTTTGTGGATGAAAAGAAAAGCGGGGGTTGCTAAAAGAAAACTCATTGCCTATATTATAAAAAAAATAAAAGAATTGGAGAATTTGATGTCTGAGGATTTAACTCAAAAACTTTATCCTGTTTTGCCGCTCCGTGATACGGTTGTTTTTCCGAAAATGATTGTACCGCTTTTTGTAGGGCGTGAAAAGTCTATCAAGGCGTTGCAAAAAGTTCATGACATAAACGGAACGATTGTGCTTGTGACGCAGAAAAAAGCCGCATTAGAAGATCCGAAAGATGAAGATATTTATCATATCGGCACAATGGGCAGTATTTTGCAAATGCTTAAACTGCCGGACGGAACGGTAAAAGTTTTGATTGAAGGATTAGATAGAGTTCGAATTAAAAAATTTAAGATGGATTCGGATTTTATTGAGGCTGACATAGAAGATTTGCCACAAATAAAAGAAGATATAACCCAGATGGAAGCCATGTCCCGTGCGGTTATTTCGCAAATGGAAGAATATGTACATACTTCAAAGCGTATTTCTCCCGATGTGATTACCGCTATTCATCAAATTGAAGATATGAGCAAACTTGCCGACACGATTGCTTCGCATTTGACTTTGAAGGTTGAAGACAAACAATCTCTTTTGGAAGCAAATTCTTTGACGGAACGCTTTGATAAGTTGCTCTCACTGATGAATGCAGAGCTTGCAATGATGGAAATTGAAAATAAAATCAAATCGCGCGTTAAAAAGCAAATGGAAAAAAGCCAAAAAGAATATTATTTAAATGAGCAGATGAAAGCCATTCAAAAAGAATTGAACGACGGCGATGAAGATGATGAAGTGTCTGTTTATACAAAGAAAATAGAACACACAAAGCTTTCAAAAGAAGCCAAAGAAAAGGCGGTTGCCGAGGTCAAAAAGCTCAAAATGATGGGACCGATGAGCTCAGAGGCAACGGTTGTCAGAAATTATCTTGATTGGATACTTGATATTCCGTGGAAAGTGAAGTCAAAAGTCAATAAAGATTTGAAAAAAGCAACTGAAATCTTAGAAGCCGATCATTACGGCTTGGAAAAGGTCAAAGAACGCATTGTGGAATATTTGGCTGTTCAGTCAAGGGCAAAAAATGACAAGATTAAGGGGCCGATTTTATGTCTTGTCGGTCCTCCGGGAGTTGGTAAAACCTCACTCGGGCAGTCGATTGCGCGCGCAACGGGGCGCAAGTTTGTAAGAGCATCGCTTGGCGGCATGCGCGATGAGGCCGAAATCAGAGGACACAGACGCACGTATATCGGTTCGATGCCCGGAAAAATAATTCAAAGTATGAAAAAAGCCGGCACATCAAATCCGCTCTTTTTGCTTGATGAGATTGATAAGCTTGGTGCAGATTGGCGGGGAGATCCGAGTTCGGCCTTGCTTGAGGTGTTGGATCCGGAACAAAACACGACATTCAATGACCACTATTTAGATGTGGATTATGACTTGTCGGATGTGATGTTTGTGACAACGGCAAACTCGCTTGATATGCCGAGACCCTTGCTTGACCGTATGGAAATTATCCGTCTTTCAGGTTATACCGAAGATGAAAAACTTGAAATTGCCAAACGGCATTTGATACCAAAGATTTTCGGCGAAAATGCGGTGGAGTGTTCAGAGCTTTCCATTACAGACGATGCCGTGCGCGACATTATCCGTTATTACACGCGCGAAGCCGGTGTGCGAAACTTGGAACGTGAACTCTCGAGCATTGCCAGAAAATCTGTCAAAGAGTTTTTGATGGCACCTGAAAAGTGTATCAAGATTGAGGTAAATTCCAAAAATTTAGAGAAATATTTGGGTGTTCGCAGATTTTCGTTTGGTGAAGCCGAAGAGGAAGACCATATCGGGGTCACAACGGGTTTGGCATGGACGGAAGTTGGCGGAGATATCCTCTTTATTGAAGCGGTTGATATGCCGGGTAAAGGACGCGTTCAGCAAACAGGTAAGCTCGGCGATGTGATGAAAGAATCCATCGATACGGCTTATTCTGTTGTGAGGGCGCATTCAAAAGAGCTCGGAATTGATCCGAAAATTTTTGAAAAAACGGATATCCATATCCATGTGCCGGAGGGTGCAACCCCGAAAGACGGACCGTCTGCCGGTATTGCCATGTTTACAACGCTCGTTTCGGTGTTTACAAAAACACCGGTCAGAAAAGATGTGGCAATGACGGGTGAAATCACCTTGCAAGGCAGGGTTTTGCCTATCGGCGGATTGAAAGAAAAACTGCTTTCGGCTTTGCGTGGCGGAATCAAAACGGTGATTATTCCGAAAGAAAATGTGAAGGACTTGGCTGAAATTCCGGATAATGTGAAAAAGGGCCTCAAAATTATGCCGGTTTCAGAGGTTAAAGAAGTTTTGAAAATTGCCTTACGCCCGAAAACAAAGAAAAAAGCTTCTTAAAAAAGAGGCATCTCATGAAACTCCACCGGCTTACGCCGGTGGAGTTTCATAAGGCTTAAAAAAAAGACCTCTTAAAAAGAGGCCAAAAAATCGTTATCAAAAATAACAGTTGGAAGTTTTCCAAGATTTTTTTAGTTTTGTAATCTAAAAATAATAATACACCGACACCTTTCAGGTATCCGTTAAAAAACAGAATATCCGACTTTCATCTTCAATTCAAATTCAAAATGAAGTTATCACAAAAAATGTAAACAACAGGTTAAGAAAAAAAAGAGAGTTTGTCACTCTCTTGCGCCTTTTTATATGAATTATCTTTGATATATTCGCCTGTTCATCGCAATTAAATTAAGCTCAAGATCTGTTTGAGGCGCTTCTTTGACAACACCGGCATTTGATTGTTCGTTTGGAGAGAATTTTCTGTTATGAGACAGTGCTTGCTCTAAAATTTGTTTTTGTTCATCTTTTAAGACTTTCTGATATAAAGATTTGCCCATTTCTTCTTGCAAACAGCTCATTCGGCCGGTAGAAATAATTTGTTTGACATATAAATCGGCTTGAACAAGAGCTTCTTGAGAATCTATTTTGCCTCGTTGAACATCGCGCAAAAAGTGCATCAACATACGTTCCGGCCGGTTGATGGCCGCATCATCTTTTTTGAGTTTATCTTCACTTAAACGAGTTTGTTTGATTCCTAAATCAATGAAACAGAGACGGTCGTTTCGGTCAGCAAGTGATAAGGAAACATCATTCATGATTTTTTGACGCTCAAGAAAAAGAACTTTTCGCAACACAAATTCATGCGACACTTTTTCTGAGGTTTTATAAGAATATCCCGTTCTTTGAAGCTCATTTGCGAGAAGCGTCATGGCAGCAATGTGCGCAGGTGTAACCTTCATGCCGCGCTCAAACAAGCCATGGTAAATCGGATGTTCCTCCAAATCCTTCGGAACAGGGGAGTAGAAATTATGATGTCTGTCGTGTTCTTCTTTTGCTCTTTTGGCATCCTCTTCGGTGAAATTCGGGTCAGATTTAGCCTGTTCAATCAAACAGGGCGGATTAACGCGCCCATAGGCATCTTTATAATCTATCGGGATTTTGCGCCAAGCATCAAAATTGGCTTGGTTGCGATCAAAAATCGCATCAATATCAGCGCTTGAAATCAACGGATTGCCGAGTTTGTAGAAATCGTCCGGATTATAGGCCTTTAAGAAGTCCGTAAATTCTTTGCCGACATCTTGCATGATTATTCTTCTCCCTTATTTCCTACCCGTATTTCGAGTAATGATTGCTTGTCTTTCATTATAGGCTTTAATGAAATCATCATCTTTTGAGAATGAAACAGTTTTGATGACGTTACCGTCTTTATCTTTGACTTCTTGATTGTAAGTTCCGGTTTTTCCGAGTCTTGCATTGCGAATGGCATTGAGCTCTGCTTCTCTTTGTTCTCTTTTTGCTCTTTCTTCAGGAGACATTGCGGCTTTTCGTGCGTCAATTTTAGCTTGGAGTTCATGAAGATGATCTTGGATTTCTTTTGCCTTAGCATTTTGTTTTTGGCGCTCAATTTCTTCTTTTAAAATATTTTGAACGTTTTTATCAAGAGATTTAAATGCGTCCGAATCTAAATTGATTTTCGGGGCATTAATCATCTGAATGTTTTTGTTTTCCAACACAGCGGCATAAAGCATGAGTTGTTGGGTTTCGGTTAAAGACGAATCGTTGGTAATGGATGCAAATTTTCGACGATGAGCGTCTTTGACAATGCCCTGATAAGCCATGAAGGGAGAATCGGCAGTCAAGGCAACATGGTCGGGGGAAGAATATTCAATTTTGCTTTTGAGCTCGTTGTTCAAAGCAAGGCCGAATGCTAAAGATGTTTTAGATTTGTTTTCAGCGTCATCTTCGGCATAAGTCATGCCGCTTTCGCTTGCATGTTGTTGCCAAAACAGTCGCAAATCTTCAATCCATGCATTGTTGATATTTTCATCCGGTTCGGCACTCTTGGCGGAAACGATTAGTGTGTTTTCATCCGGATTTTCTTTGTCGGTTGTTTCTTTATCATCTTTTTTAGGCATTTCGGAAGAATTTTCTTTTTCTTTCATCTTCTGTGAAATATCTTTTAAGGCTGCATCGTATTCTTCTTTTGTCTTCGGAGCATATCCAGAAACGTCAATGCCGGCGGCTGCCGCATTTTTATATGCGTCGGAGGCTTTTAATTGTGTACTTAAATCTTCTGTTTTTTCTTCCATCGATTTTTCCTCTTTCTTTTCGTGATGTGTGTCTTCTGTTTTGTTTTTTTGTGCCCGTTTAATTTTTTGTTCTAATGCATGATACAACTTACTGCTTTTTGGAAAAACGGCAAGTGCTTGTGCGTTAACTTCAGGCTTGTTGTTTCGTATCCAGTCATTTAAATCTTTATTGATTTGTGTTCCAAAATCAGGATTGGAGGCATCATATTTTGAAATGTCCCAAATTTCAATTCCTGCCTCTTTCAGGCGCAAGGCGAGACGATAAAAACGCTCTTTCATGAGGGGATTTTCAGGTGTGTCAAGTTTTGTCTTAGGGGTTTTTGTTTCAGATTTTGGCTCGGACGCCGGCGCTGTTGTTTCCGTGGCGTTTTTTTCGGCGCTTTCAGGCTCGGGCGAGGGCGCGGAAGGAGCGCCAACCGCTGTGGCTTCCTGCTTTTCAGCCTCTTCAGCCTTTTTAGTCTTTTCAGCTTCTTGGTCTTGCAAATAGCGTTGATAAGTTGCTTTATCTTCTTCTGAAAGCTTGTTTTGATCAAATTTCATCTTGACGTATTTGACAATACGATCCAGTTCTATCTTCAGCGCATTTGGATTGGCAATTTTGATATTAGGATTAAATTTATATTTTTTGGCTAACTCATATAGAGGGTGTTCTTGCGGTGTTTTATAAGTTTCTGCCATGATTATTTCCTTTTCTTCAATTGATATTTGCAGTCTATCATATTTTTTCTTTTTTGTCTAGTATTTTTTTATCAAAAAAATGCACTTTTCAAAAAGTGCATTTTAGGTCTGTTAAATGTTATTTATACCGAAGTTTAAAAATATTGCCCGTTGGCTTTGAAAGCCTTGAAGCCTCGTCGATGGTGTAAATGCGCTTGTTTTTGTAACCAATGACATTATTGTCTTTATAAATAGACATGCTGCCATCGAAATCTTTTACATAATATGTGTTGCTATAAGTATCGCCTGAAATATCAGACCAATATGAAGTGTCATTTAAGTAAGACTTGCACTCTTCCTCAGTTTCGCCATTAAAACATTTTTTCTTTTTTATCGAGACTAGATGTCCATAATTGTCATATTCATTATAGTAAACTGTATAGACAACATTACCAGCAAGCGTACCATCTTCAAAAGTTTTGTTCCCATGTTTATCATATTCTGTCGTACGAGAAGAGCTTACCTCTTTTTTTGTTACCCATGTGCCATCTATATAAACATCTTCTGTTTTAAAATTCCATTGATTACTTAATCCGTGCCAAAATACATTAACCTCTCTTACATCTGGATTATTTGCATCATACGTATACACATATTTATTTACGACTTCTTCTCTAGGGGGTGTTTCTCCCGGTACAATTTCATATGCTATAGCTTCATCTAGATTACCATCATTATCAATATCTTTATATTCCCAGCGTTTTGTGTCGGATATTATATTTCCTTCTTTGTCAAAATGAGACACAATTTCTCTACCACGCATATTTTGCACTTCTGTTTTATTACCATGTTCATCGTATGTATAAGTATATTTTCTCATACCTTGGTCTTCTTCAATTAATCTATCTTGTTCATCGTACTTTCTTTGCACTGTTCTGGCTTGCGTTTCAAAAGCAAATATTAGTTCAATAACCGCAATAACGACAATATTGTTTTTTTTCATGATATTTTCTCCTATTTATATAAAAAAAATTCCGTTTTAGATAAACCAAAAACGGAGGAGCCACAAAACTGTTACCACACAGTAGACTTATTCGACACAAACTGCCCTTATATCGTCATCTCCTCCAAACAAGGAGCTTGTGGTAAAAATGTTTTGTGAACATCGCAACCATTATGGTTACGAGTTAATTATGGCATATCAAAAGCCAAAAGTCAAATAAAAAAACCACCTTAAAGTTTGCGCTTTAAGATGGTTTATGCCTTGATTAGCAAAAATTAAGCAACGATGGCATCAAAGGTGATGTTTTGTCCTTCAATCGTATCCGTTGTGCCGGATGGGCAAACATCTGATGTTTGAACAGCCAGAACCTGCTCTTTGATGTAAGACTTATTTTCTTCCAAGGCTTTTGAAAGCTCAGCGCTGTCTGTGTGCCAGCAAAGCGCAATACGGTCTGAAATGTTAAAGTCTTTTTCTTTACGGAGTGTTTGCACCAAGCGCACAAAGTCGCGCGCCATACACTCGCGTTTGAGCTCGGGCGTTAAGTTGGTGTCAAGTGTGACAACGGCCTTGTTTGAGGCAAAAGATTGCCCTACAACGCCGTCTTTCATATCAAGACGCACTTCAAACAAATCTTTGGTTAAGGTCAGGTCTGCAATATTTAATGTGCCATCGGCGTTAAGCGACCATTCGTTTTGTTTGTAGGCTGCCATCACTTTACCCATATCCTTACCGAGTGTTTTACCCAAAAGCGGGGTGTAGAGATAGAGCTTTTTGTCGGCATAAGCGCTCAGGTTGGTGTCAAACTTGATTTGTTTGACATTGAGCTCATCTTTGACAATTTCTTGATAAGCGGGTGTCAAATCAGCACCGATTAAGGTCAGCGATGCAAGTGGCAAACGACCTCTCAAATTCTTCTCTTCACGGATAAATTTGCCTGCCGAGCAAAGTTCTTGCACAAAATCCATATCGGAAACGAGTTTTTCATCAACCTTAATATCATCTAATTTCGGAAAATCCGTTAAATGAACCGATTCGCCCTTTGTGAGGTTTTTATAAATATATTCACTCATAAACGGCATCAAAGGCGCCAAAATTTTGCTTAAGTTCAAAAGGACGGTATAAAGCGTGTCGAAAGCTTCTCTATCGCCTTCCCAGAAGCGATCGCGTGTGCGGCGAATATACCAGTTGTTCAAAACTTCCATAAATGTTGTGGCTTCCGTTGTGGCTTCAGACACATCATAGGTTGAAAGCCCGTGTTCAACCTTATTGCGCAACACTTTGAGCTTTGATAAAATGTAGTTGTCAATCGCCTGCAAAGAAGATGAAATCTCTTTTGCCTCATATTCTTCGGCGTTGGCATACAACACAAAGAAATAAAAAGCATTCCAAAGCGGGATTAATGTGGCGCGGGTGGCTTTTGCGATTTCTTTGCCTTCTTTGTCAACGGCTAAATTGCCGCCTTTCAAAACAGGAGAAGAAACCAAAAACCAACGTAGAGCCTCAGAGCCGATGTTTTCTATAACCTCAAACGGGTCAGGATAGTTTTTGAGGCGTTTGGAGAGCTTTTGCCCGCCTTCCGCCATGAGTAAACCGGTGCAAATGCAGTTCTTAAAAGCAGGTTTGCCCATCAAAGCGGTTGAAAGAACGGTTAAGGTATAAAACCAGCCTCTTGTTTGATCCATCGCTTCCACAATAAAATCGGCAGGGAAGTGATTTTCAAACCACGCTTTGTTGTCAAACGGGTAGTGAACCTGCGCATAAGGCATCGAGCCGGATTCAAACCAGCAGTCAAACACATCTGACACACGGCGCATCATTGTTTTGCCTGACGGATCATCGGGGTTTTTATAAACAACTTCGTCAATATAAGGCTTGTGGAGGTTTTTCACCTCAATTCCCGTTTTTTCTTTGATCTCGGCAATGGAGCCGAAAACATCTATACGCGGGAATTTCGGGTTGTCAGACTTCCATACCGGAATAGGTGTCCCCCAAAAACGATTGCGCGAAATAGACCAATCTCTTGCGCCTTCAAGCCATTTGCCGAAACGACCATCTTTGATGTGTTCCGGAATCCAGTTGATTTGTTGGTTGTTTTGAACCATTTCATCTCTAAAATCCGTTACTTTCACAAACCAAGAAGACATCGCCTTATAAATGAGAGGTGTATCTGTGCGCCAACAAAACGGATAAGAGTGTGTGTATTGCTCTTTTTTCACAAGCAGGCGATTTTCTTTTAGCCAAGCCATAATCGGCTCGTTTGTTTCAAAAACCTGTTTGCCTTCATAATCAGGCACTTCGGAAGTAAATTTGCCGGCTTCGTCAACAGGACAAACAATAGGGAAATTTTCGTCATAGGCACGGCAGGCGTCAAAGTCATCTTGACCAAAGCCGGGAGCAATGTGCACAATGCCTGTGCCGTCTTCTGTTGAAACAAAATCACCTGATAACACCTTGAAAGCACCTTTTGCTTTTAGGCCTTCAAAATATTTGAACATCGGTTCATAAGAAAGTCCGATTAAATCAGATCCTTTTATAGAGCCTACTTTAACGGCATTTTCAAGCTGCTTTTTATATGCGCCTAAGCGAGCTTCAGCCAAAATGTATTTTTGCCCGTCTTCTTCCATAATAGCATAATCAATGTCACGCCCGACTGCAAGCATCAGGTTTGAAGGAAGAGTCCAAGGCGTTGTTGTCCAAACAAGAATTTTCATCTCATTTTCAAGGGTGAACATCACCGTAATGGCATTGTCTGTTTTGTCTTGATAGCCTTGGTTGACCTCAAAGTTTGAAAGCGGTGTTTCTGCGGCCCAAGAATATGGCAACACGCGAAAATCTTCATAAATCAAACCTTTGTCATAAAGCGATTTGAAATTATGAATAACGCTTTCCATAAAGCTCAAATCCATTGTTTTATAATCATGCGAAAAATCGACCCAACGACCGATTCGCTTAAACATATCAACCCAAATGGAAGAATATTTCAAAACGTCGGCACGGCAAAAATCGTTAAATTTTTCAACGCCGTATTGTTCAATTTGTTTGCGACCTGAAACGCCGAGCTGCTTTTCGGCAGACATCTCGGCAGGCAAACCATGGCAGTCCCACCCCAAGCGACGCTCAACCTTTTTGCCCATCATTGTTTGGAAACGCGCAACAACATCTTTGACATAAGAAACCATAATGTGACCATAGTGCGGTGTGCCGTTTGCAAACGGAGGTCCGTCATAAAAAACGAATTCGGCGGCGCCGTCACGATTGTGGACGGATTTTTCAAACGTTTGATCTTCCTCCCAAAATTTGAGGACTTCTTTTTCAAGTTTCACAAAGTCAGGCTTTGCGCTGATATCAGCATAATGTTTCATGATTTTAACCTATTAAAAATATTAAATTATTAGTTTAAGATATATGATTTAAGATTTTGAATTTTATATAAAAAGATGCATCCCCTTAGGGGATAATAATGGAAGGTATGTAAGCGTTAAAATAAAGCATCTTTTTCTTTTGAATGAAATTAAACTTTGAGCAACATACAACAAGTTTTAGCTATCGTCAATAAAAAATTGTTGCAAAGACAAGAAAACTTTGGCATAATAAAAACATGATGATATTCATCTCGGCGTTCACAAAACGTCTGCAATCATATCGCTCCTCTAAGGGGAGTTTTCGAGATAAGCACATTTTTTTGTGGCGAATAAGAATGACTGAATGATTGCAGTTTTTGTGGCTCCCCGTTTTGAATATGATTTCAAAACGGAATTTTTTATTAACAATATTCGGAGATGCATGATGAAAATAAAACAAACCGGTCGTTCAATGGTTGAGATGTTAGGCGTTTTGGCTGTGATTGGTGTTTTATCTGCCGGCGCATTAGCAGGATACTCAAAAGCAATGCTACAATATAAATTAAATATCCAATCAGAACAAATCAACACAATTATGGATGGCATTTTATTGTATGCAAACAAAATCAGCGAAGAAAAAGGAAGTTATTTAAGCGGTCAATCGCTGGTTCCTTTTTTGAAAGCAATCAATGCAGTGGATGAAAAAATGTATATTAAAGGGGATAGTTACAATTTGAGAGATATTTTTGAACATAATATTGCTATTGTCGTATATAAGGCTTACTATGGTGTTTATGTCGAGTTTAAGGTATATTTACGAGCAACGGATATCAAGCCCTGCATCAATTTATATCAAATTGCTAGCCTTAGAAATGCAGATTTATGGCGTGTTAAAATACAGCAATATAATACAGGGACAAGCAGTACTGAAAGCGGAAGCGTTCTGAGTGATTTACATTGTTATAATGGTGCCAAATGCTTTAAGAATTTAACTTTGAGCGATATTGAAGGTTATTGCGAAGACGGACTTAAAGCTGAAGTAAATATGTTTTATTTCCAATATGAACTATAAAAACTCGGGTTTTATCCCGAGTTGCTTTAGAAAAGAAAATTCAAATGAAAATGAATCAGTTTGATTCGTTTTTGGTGTAATAATTTTTGGCGGTTGACATATCTTTTAAGAAATCTTCCATTTCCTGTTCGTGGTCGATTTCTTCTTTTAAGATATGTTCGGATATACGATATGTTTCATAGTCTTTGCCGAAGGTTAAATCGCAAATACCTTGATAGCGCCCGACAGCGCAACGCTCGGCATCCAGATTTTGTTTGACGAGTGAAAATGTGTCTTCATTCAAAGGAGCTTCATATTTACATTTGGCAAGTTTTGAAAAATCGTCAGGATTCAAAACAGGTGTCCCGCCAAGCTCAATAATACGATCGGCAAGCATGGAAGCGTGTGCATATTCTTCTTTGGCATGTTCTTCAAATTCTTCAACAATTGAGGGACGCAGAATACCGGTTGCAAGCTTTGCCCCTAAAAAATACTGATAATATGCGAGCCATTCTTCCGCATAAGCTTCATTTAAGATTTTAATCAATTCATTGACATCTGTTTTTGAGATGCGTCGTGCCATATCGCCCATTTTATTTTTCCTTTCATTTTTGTTGTTTTGAAAGCAAAATATGGTTTGATTTTCAAATTTCAAGAGCACAAAAAAATAAAAAAAACTAACGATATCTGATTCTAAAGCTGTTTCCCTCCTTTTTTGAAATCGCTTCCGCTTCTTCAATGGTGAAAATGCGCTTGCCTTTATAGGTTTTAAGCTTCCCATTGCGATAAACCGCGGCTGCCCCGTCGGCACCATATTGATACGTGTCAACGCTTCCGTCTGCATTGTTGATGTTTAATACTGCTTTTTCTTTAATGGGGTAATATACGCCTTTTTCCCAAAATTTGGCCTGATTGAAATATTCTTCGCACTTTGCCCTGACGGCATCCGAACAATAAATATTATCCACATCACTCAATGCTCTCAGTTCCAAGCCATAAAAATATTCGACTCCCTGCCTATCATCATAATTGTTGCCATCAACTGTAAAAATACTATCATTTAAAACGACACTGTTAATGCCGGACAAATTAAAAGCATTTGCACTAAAAACTTTGACAGATTGAGGAATATTAATTTCTGTTAAATTCGGCAGATCGTTAAATGCACCTGCTCCGATGAATTCCAATTGCGAATTTTCGGCAAAAGTGACACTTTTTAAAGTACTCATACTTTGCACAGCGCCTTGCCCGATTCTCTCAACCGATGTCGGTATATTGATGCCACTTAAGTTTGTTTGAAAAAAAGCATAATCACCAATGGATTTAATTCCTTCTTCAATTTCAACACTTGTAACATTATTTCCCCACGGGTGCTCAATATGATTTTTTATTTGTCCCCACGATGGTGAATAATCCGCCATATTTCCATCGCCGGTGATGGTCAGTTTTGTGCCGTCAAGGCGCGCTGTGCAATTATCCGCATCCGTTTTGCCGCAATCCCAACAGTTGTTGTTTAAATCATCACCGCAAGTATTAGCGGCATTGGCATTAAAACATAAAATCAAACTGAAAGCTAAAATCCATTTTTTCATTGTTTTCTCCATTTCTGTTGTTGTTATTACAAAAAATCCGCTCTCACGAGCGGCAGGGGAGTTGAACAATCATGTTGAGAGAAATGACTCCGATAGCCTTTAGGAAAAACCCTGTACATACGCCACCGGCTCCCCACCTATGCGGGGAATTTAAATACCAAAAAAGGCACCCAAAACGGATACCATTTCAGGTATCTCTCAACATAGAGCCGTTCAAAGCCCCGAACCTCTCGGTTCTTAAATAGAGAAAGACAAAACTATCTCTATCATGTATTTAAGCGTATCATATTAAAAACGGATTGTCAATAATTTGGTACATTTTTCTTGAGTTAAATGATGTTCAAAAAAATTTACTTCAATTTAAGGTTTAAGGATTTTATTAAAAAAATACTTAGAAGATCCCTTGACGATTGCTTCAAAGCAATCGAGGGATGACATTAAGTGTATGAGGTATGAAACATGGTTCTGATTGCACCAAGCATATTATCGGCTGATTTTGCAAGGCTCAAAGATGAGGTTGCCATGCTTGAAAAAGCAGGGGCGGATATGATTCACCTTGATGTGATGGACGGGCATTTTGTGCCGAATTTGACTTTTGGTGCGCCGATTGTCAAATCATTGCGCGGATATACAAAATTGCCTTTTGATGTGCATTTAATGGTTTCAAATCCGATGATGTTGATTGAAGACTTTGTTTCAGCCGGTGCAAATATCATCACAATTCATGCCGAAAGTGTCACGCATTTGGACGGCGCTTTAGCGCAAATCAAAAGCTTTGGGGTAAAGACAGGTGTTGCATTAAACCCCGCAACAGATGAAGAAACAATCAAATATGTTTTGGAGAAAATTGACCTTGTTTTGGTGATGAGCGTTAATCCGGGGTTCGGCGGACAAAACTTTATCAGCTCAACACTCGAGAAAATCGAACGTGTCAAAAAAATGATAAAAGGCCGAGATATCATACTTGAGGTTGACGGCGGTATCAATGCCTTAACGGCACCGCAATGTGTGGCGGCAGGGGCAGATGTTTTGGTTGCCGGAACGGCTGTTTTCAAAGGCGGCGATTATCAAAAAAACATTGAGGCTTTAAGATAAGGAGGCAAAAATGGCAACAGTTTTGGTGGTTGAAGATGAAAACGCATTAGCACTATTGCTCAAATACAACCTTGAAAAAGAGGGCTATGATGTGTTGATTGAAGATAGAGGTGACAAAGTTTTAGGCGTGGTTGAGCAAAATGCGCCCTCGCTCATATTGCTTGACTGGATGTTGCCGAAAATGTCAGGTGTTGACATTTGCAAACTCATACGCTCAAAGCCTGATTTGAAAAATATCCCGATTATTATGCTTACCGCTAAAGGTCAGGAAGAAGACAAGGTCAAAGGCTTAAACGCCGGTGCGGATGACTATGTAACCAAACCGTTTTCGGTGCCCGAATTGATGGCGCGTGTGCGCACCAATATGCGAAGAGCCCCCGAAATTATGACAGTTAAAGAATTAAGTTATGAAGATATTAGAATCGATTTGGTTCAAAAAAAGGTTTTCAGAAATGGTAATTTTGTTCATTTAGGTCCGACGGAGTTTAGGCTTTTGAAGATTTTAGTTGAAAACCCGACGCAGGTTTTTTCGCGTGAATATTTGCTTAAAACCGTTTGGGGAAACAATATCTATGTCGAGTCGCGCACAATTGATGTGCATATCAGGCGGCTTCGCAAAGCCTTAAACGAATTTGGACCGGACTACATCAGGACTGTTCGGGCAACAGGTTATTCTATTGATAAAAATGATGTGGTCGGAGAATAATGAAAAGCTGGTTAAAGTGATTTCAGAAAAAAAATTGACAAAAGAAAGAAAATCCATTAAACTCTATAAAAACGGAGAAAATTGATGGATATGAAAAAAGTGATGCAAAATACAATCGGCACGTTTGAGATTACAACTGGCGTCGCATTGAAATTGGCTGAGTTTGGCTTGACAGCTGTTGATACTGTTTTCTGCGGGGTCTTAAGTCCGTTTGTGAAAGAAAGTGATATGAAAATAGGAAGATCCTTTTTGTCTGGGATAGCAAAAAAAGGTGGTCAATTTGGTGAAAAGCTCAAAAAAGACGGGAAGGGGAGACTTTAGCTTATGCAGCAAGAAGAATTTTATAAGGTGATTATCACCAATGAAGGTATTTTGGTTTTTATGATCAAATCAAGACCTGATGAACCACAAAAACCATTTGTGCTCTATGATGGCGGTAGGCACGCAACACTTTATAGAACAGACAATGAAACAATTGCCTTGGATTATTTAGATGATCGTTTGCCACCGATTTTGAAGCAATCAGACAAGGTTTTGATTTTTGAACTTGATGATGAAATTGAAGATTTGCTCCGCGCCTACGAGGCCCCGATTAAACACATCAAACACAATACATTTGTTGAGGATTTGTAAAAATCTCTTATTTGTATCTTAACTTAAATGTGTTGCCTGACGGCTTGCTCAGTTTTTCTGCTTCTTTAACGGTATAAATGCGCTTTTTGATGTTATTTTGTGTGCCGATATCGGAAAAACGGGCATAAAATTTACCGTTTGCAAAATATTCATCGCCGTATTTTTCGTAAGTTTGAAGATGAATGTTTTCAATAGGGCATTCAAGAGAAACACCGTTTTCCTTTCCGCAATATTCACGGGCTGTCTTAAAATAGTTTTCACATTTTTGATGATTTTTTTCAGAGCAATATATGGTCATACCGCTTTTAAAAGTCATATAATGAAGGCCTGTTCCGTTGTCATTAAATAAAGAATCGGGCAATACTAGTGTTTGAAGCGAAGATGCTAAAAAATTATTGTAATTAAGCTTAACAATATCTTCCGGAAGTATGAGGGATTGTAACTTCGGCGTTATTTGAAAACTAGCGCCTGCAATATACACTTGGCCGCCGCTTTCAAACCAAACATTTGTGAGCTCGGGCATATTTTGAAAAGCACCGTCTTGTAAATAAGAAACAGATTTAGGCACATTAATTTGCTTGATTTGAGTGCCCCGAAAAGCAAGCGTTCCGACGGATGTGATGCCTTCGATTTCAAGTTCGTTGATATCTGTGCCCCATGGCAATGTCACATTGCCATAACTTGCCATATCGCCTGAGCCGGTAATTGTGAGTTTTGTGCCATCTTTGCGCGCCGTGCAAAGATCATTTGCCGTTTTGCCGCAATCCCAACAATTTTCTTCGTTTTCAGCGCAGTCATTTGAAGCAAAAGCCGGAAGCGAAAAGAGTAAGGCGCTTATAATCATTAAAGTGTTTTTCATGTTTAATCTCCTGTTTTCTATACTTGTTATCAAAAAAATCCATCTTGAAAACTTCAAAATGGAGGAGCCAATAAACTGTAAGAGAACAGATAGATTTATTCGTCACAAATGCGCTTATTTCATCTACTCCCCCTAAAGGGAGACCTTTTCTCTTAAGTGTTTATTGAACACCATAACCATTTTGGTTATAAAAGCAGTATGCCATAATTTTTTTTTGATGTAAAGCAAAAACAAAATAAAGGCTGCGTTTTTTTCCGCAGCCTCACTCAAGATGATTTTTTAAATTATTTTTCTTTAGAAGGGCCAATCGGCATATATTGCCCCACACCGCCGAAATATTTTTTGAAAAATCCGGGGTTGTGGCCTTCGCTTGCCGTTTCTTCCTCATCAACAGAGATGTTTTTGCCGTTTTTCTCGTCAAGTTTTGAAATTTCTTGAACTTTACCATTTTTGCCAAAACGGATGGTTAAAACATCGCGCTCTAAAATTTTTGGTTCAAAAAAAGCTACTTTTTTTAGGGTTGATGACATATATATCCACTCATTTTCGTTAATGCTTGAAACGGCAGACGGTGAACCTAAAATATCAGCCACTTCTTCTTTGGTTTGACCGGTTTGAACCATTGAGATTTTATCGTCGGAAGGCATATTGCCGTTGTGCACCAAAAAAACATCTGAGCTGCAAGCACTTAAAAATAAAGCAGTAAAAACAAAATAGAACCTTGACATTTTTATATCCTTATCTTTATATTCTAGCAATGATATAACACAAGGAAATCAAAAATGCAAAAAGATTTTTCATATATCTTGAAAACTGATGATTTAAAACAAAATGAGCAATATTATCACCTGAGCGCTGATAAAGGCGATTTGGAGGTGTTGAAAGATATTTTAAAAGTCGAGGATGTGAAATCTTTTAAGGCGGATATGGCGCTTAAAATGAGCCACAAATTGCACCGGCTTGATATTAAAGGTGAGGTCAGAGCCGTCTTGGAAGTCAAAAGCGTTGTTTCGCTTGAAAATTTTGAAAAAGAATATATTGCGCCGTTTGAATATTATTTTGACACATCGCTGACCTATCAGGATATCAGAGATATGGATGCCGGAATTGATGAAGATGTGCCAGAAATTATTGAAAACGGGCAGATTGATTTGGCACAAATTGCCATTGAACAGCTTTCACTTATCATGGATGATTATCCGCGGAAGGAAGGCGAAATTTTTGTTTTTCAATCGGAGTTTGACGATGAAACTACAAAGCAGGCAAATCCTTTTGCCGTTTTGGAAAAATTGAAAAAATAAAAAATATTGAAAAAAAAGCTTGCATTGTTGAAAAAAATTGATTAAAAGCTTTTTAACAAATTGGATTAATGTTTTTATAAAAGAGAAGAAAAATGGCTACACCTAAAAAGAAAACATCTAAATCTCGCCGCGATATGCGCCGTTCGCATGATGCTTTAACGCCGGCTTCTTATCAAGAATGTCCGAATTGCGGTGAGTTAAAACGTCCTCATAATGTTTGCCCGAAATGCGGTCAATATGATGGCAAAGAAGTGATTGCTCAAAATAAAGCAAACTAAAGTTTATATAAAAAAACCTTTAAGGAGGGCGGCTAGATGTCTGAAAGCCCACTTTTGATTTCAGTTGACGCGATGGGGGGAGATAACTCTCCCCGAATCGTCGTTGAAGGCTTGGCTATTGCTGCAAAGCAAAATCCGGATATTCGGTTTTTGGTTTATGGCGATTTTGAACGTGTATCTGCAGAATTTAAAAAATTTCCGCATTTGAAAAATGTCTGCGAAATCAGGCATTCGCCTGAAATGGTCCACAACGAAGATAAGCCTTCGCAGGTGATTAGAAATCGCAACACGAGTATGTATCAGGCTATTGATGCCGTTAAGCAGGGCGAGGCTCAAGCTGTCGTTTCTGCAGGAAATACCGGCGCTTTGATGGCAATTTCAAAAATGCTGTTGAAAACAATACACAAAATTCACAGGCCTGCGATTGTAACAATTATGCCGCACAGATACGGCAAGTATGTAATGCTTGACTTGGGGGCAAACGCAGAATGCACATCGGTTAATTTGGCTGAATTTGCCGTGATGGGCAATATTTTGGCTAAAAAAGCTTTGAATATTGAAAAACCACGTGTCGCACTTTTAAATATCGGCTCTGAAGAAATGAAGGGTAGGGAAGAAATCAGGCATGCACTTTCCATGCTCAAAGAAGCTTCTGAAGATTTAAATTTGGATTTTATCGGCTATATTGAACCGCACGACATTCCGTTTGGTAAAGCAGATGTAATTGTGGCCGATGGTTTTACGGGAAATGTTGCCTTGAAATCTATTGAGGGCACGGCTAAATTTGCGGCCGCAATGCTTAAAGATTCGATTAAGAAAACACCTATTTCATGGCTCGGTTTACCGTTTTTCTATTTTGCGGTAAAGAAAATCAAAAAAACAATGAACCCGAAACAATATAACGGTGCAATGTTTGTCGGCCTTAACGGGTTGTCGGTGAAGAGCCATGGCGGTGCAGACGGATTTAGCTTTTCGGTTGCCTTAAACAATGCGGCAACTCTTGTTCGTCAAAACTTTGTGGCGACCATTAAGGAAGAATTGGAAGATATTGATCTTGATGAAATTTCTCAAGATATGTTTTATGATATGATGTAAAACTTAACAAAAACAAAACGAAAAAAGGTGCAGTAAGCATCTTTTTTTATATCCGTTTGACTAAGATGATATTTATTTGGCAGAGTCTATATCTTTTTTATTTGAGGAGAAAGATATGAAAAAAGTTTTGTTTGTTTTGGTGCTTATGATTGTCGGGTGTTATTTTTTAGATGATAACGCAAGATCAAATGTTTATTTGAAAAAAGGCAACAAACATGTTGGTCAGGTTCTTTTTAAAGATACACCACAAGGGCTGTTGGTTGAGGTCGATTTCAAAAATTTACCGGCAGGTGAACATGGCTTCCATATTCATGAAAATCCGAGTTGCGAGGACGGATTGGATAAAAACGGTATATTGCAAACAGCTTTGAAAGCAGGAAACCATTATGATCCTCATCAAACCGGCAAACATTTAGGGCCGAACGGAAAAGGACATAAAGGTGATTTGCCATTTTTGAAAACAGATTCGAAAGGCGAAACAAAAACCAGTTTTTATGTGCCGAATTTGACGGTGAAAGAAATTCGAGAGCGCTCGGTTATTGTGCATGAAGGCGGTGATAATTATAAAGATGAGCCGGCAGCGTTAGGCGGTGGCGGCAAACGTATTGCATGCGGGATTATCAGATAGATAAAATATACATTGTTTAAATTAAAAAAAATACTTGCATATTTAAAAAGTTAGGTATATAGAGAAAAAAATGTAAACGGGACGTAGTTCAGCCTGGTAGAGCGCTTGCATGGGGTGCAAGAAGTCGGAGGTTCGAATCCTCTCGTCCCGACCATAAAAGAGCCGCCTTTATGGCGGTTTTTTTATGGTCGAAATATCAGACTTATTCGAACCTCCGAAGAAGGAGGTTCGACTACAAGGCAAAGGCGGATGAAAAGACACCGGTCGGCTTTGCCGATTGCCACAGTGAACGAAGCGTAAGCGTAGTAATCCTCTCGTTCCGACCAATTTAACGCCTTGATTTTTCAAGGCTTTTTTTATTCAGAATTTAATTTGACCATCATTGAGAATTTTTAAGAAGTCATTTTCAAAATCATTATGAGTACTATTTTCTAGCATCAAAA
>JAFVFH010000072.1 GCA_017475525.1 Alphaproteobacteria bacterium
CCTTTTCTAGAAACACCTGCAGTGTTTCGTCGGTCACTTGTTTTGTATTTTTTTCTTGCGGTCGCTTCTCGCTTCCTTAGAAAAAAACAAAACTTCGCCGTTTGCGGTGAAAAATACCATCACGGGTATTTTTCATCCTCACGCCCTCAAGGGGGAGGATTCGATAAAGCCACCCCCTCCAAACCTCCCCCCTCTGTTTCGCGCCAAAGGCGCTGAGGGGGAGGATTCAATAAAGACACCCTCTTCAAACCTTCCCTTTTCTGGGGGAGGATTCGATAAAGACGATTTATTTGTAACGAAGGCGGAAGGTGTTGCCGGTTTTTTTTGAAACCGCCGCTGCTTCAATGGTATAAATGCGTTTAGGAGGTCTTTCCTGACCATATTTGGCTAAAAAATTTCCATTGTTATCGTAAACGTATGTCGCACCATTTTTTTGTTTTTTTACGGTAAAATATATGTTTTCGGCTGAAGAACCGAATTTCGCTTCACAATAGTCGTCTAAGCAATAAAGGTTATTTATTTTTGGCGCCAATTTGAATGTTAGGTGTATGCAGTGCTTGTCTATCTTAACTCTAATTTAAATTTTAGAAACTACGATGTGTCGCATGAAAGAAAAGATAAGAGAGATATATTGCACATATTTTAACAGAAAAATGCTTGTTTTAACGCTTTTGGGGTTTGCAAGCGGTTTTCCGCTTTTGCTTGTTTTAAGTACTTTGAGTTTGTGGCTCAAAGATGTGAGCTGGAGTTATAAGGCTATTGGGGCGATTTCGCTTGTTAAAATTCCGTATGCCTTCAAATGGGCATGGGCACCGATTGTTGACGGCAAAAAAATCCCGATTCTATGGCGTATCGGTCGGCGGAAAAGTTGGGGAATTTTTGTGCAGGTTTGCTTGTTTTGTGCGATTTTTGCGATGTCACGTTGGGAGCCCCGAATGGGAAAGCTTTACCTCGTTGTTGCTGCAGTTTCGGTGAGTTTTTTTTCGGCAACACTGGATATTGTCTTGGACGCTTTCAGGGTTGAGATGTTTGCTTCATCGCCTGAAAGCCAAGGGTCCGGTGCGGCAATTTTTGTGCTGGGCTATCGTATCGGTATGCTTTTTTCGGGCGCGGGGGCGCTCTTTATGGCTTCGGTTATGAGCTGGAATGACGTTTACTTTGTGATGTCTCTCGGCACGATTATCGGGATTTTGACAATGTTTTTCGCTAAAGAACCTGCCTTTGAAATCAAAAAAAAGCAAACTCAAAAAATAAGTCAATTCTTAAAAGAGCATGTTATTTTTCCGTTTAAGGATTTTATGGGGCACAAAAACTGGAAATGGATCTTGTGTTTGATATTTATCTATCGTTTATCCGATGCTTATATCGGACCGATGGCATATCCGTTTTATGACGATATAGGGTTTTCAAGCGTCGAAATTGCATATATCATTAAAATTTTCGGGTTGTTTGCCACAATTTTCGGCGGACTTTACGGCGGTTTGTTTTTGAAAAAATACGGCATATATAAGGGATTATATGTTTGTGTGTTTACGCAAGGTCTTTCAACGGCTTTTTACGCCGTTCAGGCTTATGCGGGGCACAATGTGGGGATGCTTGTTTTGACAATTTCGATGGAAAACTTTTCTTCCGGTATGGCGACGGCGGCTTTGGTCGCTTATATGTCATCGCTTTGCAATGTGGCTTATACTGCGACACAATATGCGCTTTTATCATCGTTTTTGTCGCTTGCACGCGACTTTTTTGCCGCAACATCGGGCGTTGTTTTGGAGCTCACAAACTGGCCTGTGTTTTTCATTATTGCAGGGCTCATGTGTTTGCCCTCGGCATGGGTCATCAAAAAAATTCAGCAAAACGAAAATTCTTAAAAAATAAATTGTATTTTATAAAAAATAAGTGTAAACTTTGACTTAAGTTTTGAGCAAAGGATTTGGCTGTGTTTGAGGATGAAAATAAAAATACTTTCCACCTTGCTTCGCTGAGAGAAAAAGTCAAAGAGGCAAAAGAAGATCGAAATGAGCAGGATTTTGACCTTGACAGGCTTTATGAAAACAATTTTTCATGGGCTGCCATATCTAAACTGACAGATAAAAAAGAAGACACGAAAGCATTGTTTAAACATGTTCGCCACGCAGGTGGCGGAGCTGATTTTTCAGGGCAGATCCTGGTCGGCTCAAAGCATGCCGGTGAGAATTTTAAGAACGCAGATTTTTCCGGTGCCGATTTAAGAGAAGCTGATTTCAAAGGCGCAAATTTGGAAGGTGCTGATTTTTCAAGTGCCGATTTGTCGGGTGCCGATTTGTCGGGCGCAAATTTAAATCAAGCCGTGTTTTCGGGTGCAACTTTGAAAGGCACAAATTTTACCGGCGCCAAAATGAACGGCGTGACCTTAAAAGATGCCGATATTGAAGATGCGATTTTGCTTGATGTGGAAATGGATGAAATCGCGTTGCAGGAACTGCAGGATTTGGTGGAGTTTTTGGCAACTTACTATCCGCATAAGCTCAATTTACGGCGCATTAATTTAACACTACTTGATTTATCTAAAATTGATTTGACGCAACTTGACTTGCGCGGGGTGGACTTCACGGGATGTAATTTTACAGGGGTTAATATTTATGAGCTTGATTTGAGCGAATGTATTATTTCGCAAGCACAGATTGAGCAGGCTTTAGGGCGTCCTGTCACACCTAAAGAATTAAAGGAAATTTTGGCGCCGAAGAAAAAAAAGAAAAAATTAAGAGGCATTGATTTAACGGAATTCTTTTTTGCTGTCGGACCGGCAGGCGTTTGGGACACACGAAAACATCCGGGCGTCAGAATTGAAGATATAATGCGTGCAGGCAAAAAGCTCTACGATATGTTCTTGAAACGCCAAGACAGTGATGAGGAAATTTTGGATAAGTTTCATAACAGGGGTCTGAAAACAGAAGAAGAAAAGAAAAAAGAACGACAAGAGCGTATGCGTCAGCAACTCGAAGAAAAAAAGTTGGAAATCAGAAAAGAAAAAGATCAACAGGAATATCAGAAAAATTTGAGAAAAGATTTGATTAAAGAAGATAAGAAAAAAAAGCAGGATAAAATCAAAAAAGAAATTATCAAAAGAAAAATGCAGGAAAAAATGGCAGAACGTTCATATCGCTTCGGACGAGATCAAAGAGGAAGATAAAGATGGAAGAAACTTTATTTTCAAGCCAGATCAAAAGACCGCTTGCGGATCGTTTGAGACCGACAAAGTTAAGCGAAGTTGTTGGGCAGAATCAACTCACCGGTGATAATGCGCCATTAAAGCGAATGCTTGAAACGGGAAAAATCACTTCTTTTATTTTATGGGGACCGCCGGGGTGTGGAAAAACGACCATCGCGCGGTTGATGGCTGAACATACGAACCTCTATTTTGAGCAAATTTCGGCCGTTTTTTCAGGGGTGGCGGATTTGAAACGCGTGTTTCAATATGCCATTGACAGGCGGGCGACGCAAGGCAAAGGAACCTTGTTGTTTGTTGATGAAATTCATCGTTTTAACAAATCACAACAGGACGGCTTTTTGCCCTATGTCGAAGACGGAACGATTATTTTGGTTGGGGCGACAACCGAAAATCCTTCGTTTGAACTCAATGCCGCCTTATTGTCGCGCTGTCAGGTTTTTGTGCTGAACCGCTTAAATGAAGATGATTTTGAAATTTTGCTTTCCCGTGCGGAAAAAGAAGAAGGCAAAAAACTACCGATTGACGAGGATGCGCGCGTTTTCTTAAAAAGCATTGCGGACGGTGACGGCAGATATATCTTAAATTTGGCGGAAAGTATTTGGGCCTATGCCAAACAAGGTGAGATTTTTGATAAAGAAAATGTGATGAACATTGTTCGCTCGCGTGCGCCTATCTATGACAAAGGGCGTGACGGGCATTACAACTTGATTTCTGCCGTGCATAAATCACTTCGTGGATCTGATGTCGATGCGGCGCTTTATTGGGTGGCAAGAATGTTAACCTCAGGCGAGGATCCGCGGTATATTTTGCGTCGGCTTGTGCGTTTTGCAATTGAAGATGTTTCGCTTGCTGATCCGAATGCTGTTGTGGAGGCGATTGCGCTTTCTGAAACGTATGAGCGTTTGGGCTCGCCCGAGGGGGATTTGGCAGTGATGCAATTGACAGCTTATTTGGCAACGGCGCCGAAATCCGCTGCCGTTTATAAGGCGATGGATAAGGCTTACGGGCTTGCAAAGCAAACAGGTTCTTTGATGCCTCCGAAGCATATTTTGAATGCGCCGACAAAGCTCATGAAAAATCTCGGATATCATGAAGGGTATATTTATGATCAGGATTTAAAAGACGGTTTTTCAGGGCAAAATTATTTTCCGGACGGGATGAAACACACCAAAATTTATGAGCCGGTGGAACGTGGTTTTGAGCGCGAAATTAAAAAACGTATTGAATATTTTGACAATTTAAGAAAACAAAAACAGGAAAGGAAAAAACATGAGTGAAGCAAAAGAAATAAAGAAAATTCTCATATCCGAAGAAACTTTTGAAACCTTAAAACAGGAAGAAGTCGAAAAACTTCGTGAAAAAAAAGACGTGGATATTGTTATCTTATCTCAAACAGAGGTTCTTTCTCACTTTATACATAATACTGCCGGTGTTGCGGCTGTGATTTTATCAAAAACAGAACAAAAAGATTTACTTAATTCATCAGGTGCGGATTTTAATCTTCCGGAAGATGTTTTTGAGCAAAGGATTAAAGAAATAAAAAGAAATCTCGAGCCGATAGAATTTAAGATTCCGGAACTACCTAAACTCCCTGAAATGATACCGGCTTCTTATATTTATAACGAACAGAAAAACAAAGTAAAACCTTATGTACCGCGCTGCATCGGGACACCAAACAACAAAAAAAGGGGAGGCCGTTAAATGGCCGGTGTGACAACAATAAAGGTCAAAGCAGATGATGATGGTATACGCTTAAACCGCTGGTTTTTAAGAGAATATCCTTCTTTATCGCTTTCAAGGCTTCAAAAACTCTTAAGAACAAAGCAAATCAAAGTAGACGGCAAGCGCGCCGAAACATCAACGCGACTCACTGCGGGGCAGGAAATTCGTATTCCGCCTTTAGATAAGGAAAAAGCGCCGCTTAAAAACGATTTTGTGTCAAAAGCAGATGAAAAGTTCATCAAAGATATGGTGATTTTCAAAGATGAAAACATCATTGTGTTAAACAAACCTTCCGGTATTGCCGTTCAAGGCGGAACAAATCAGGAAAAGCATATTGACGGTTTGCTTGACGCCTTAAAATTTGAAAAAGAAGAGCGCCCGAAATTAACACACCGGATTGATAAAGAAACTTCAGGTCTTTTGGTTTTGGCACGAAACAGAAAATATGCGCTGATTTTAACAAAGGCTTTCAGAGAACATGCCTTGAAGAAAACGTATGTAGCTTTGTGCGAGGGGTGTCCGAAAAAAAATGTCGGTGAAATCAGAGCGAATCTGGAAAAGGTCGGCGAAAAAATGATTGTTGCCGAAGATGGACAGAGAGCTGTGACGGAATATGAGGTTTTGGATTGTTTAGGGGAAAAATTTTCTTTAATCAAAGCGATGCCGTTGACGGGAAGAACGCACCAAATCAGAGTTCATTTGGCTTTGTCGGGGGCATCTATTGTCGGTGACAGAAAATACGGCAACAGGAATTTGAGCACGGATTTGTCCTCAAAACTGCATTTGCACGCATGGCAAATCGATTTATCTGAGGTTATGAGCAAAAAATGTGTTGTCAAAGCACCTCTGCCTGACTATTTTAAAAAAGATATTGATTTTTTAGGTTTCAATTTTAAGGAGAAATAAAAAAAATGACTAAGGTGTTAAAATGGGTTTTCGGTATCGTTTCGTTTTTGATTGTGGCGACAATCATCGGGCTCGTGATTTTTATCAGTCAGTTTGACTTAAACGAATATAAACCACAAATTGAAAAGATTGTCTATGAGCAAACAGGGCGTAAACTTTCGTTAAACGGCGATATTGAAATTAAAATTTCATTGATTCCGACAGTGGCGCTTAATGATGCTGTGTTCGAAAATGCACCTTGGGCAAAACAAAAAGAGATGGTCAGTATTAAAGAGGCTGATATTTCGCTTGCCATTTTACCGCTTTTGGATAAAGAAATTGAAATCGGAGAGATTAATCTGATTGATCCGATTATCAATCTTGCAATGAACAAAGATGTCATAGGAAACTGGGTTTTTGAAAAACCGGATGAAAAAAATGAAGACGAAAAACAAGACATAAAGAAAGATAAAAAAGAAGAAGTCAATGCTGCATCGGCACCGCTCCTTGCGAGCTTTTTTGCTCAAAAAATTAATATCAAAAACGGGATTGTCAATTATGCTGATGAAAAATCAAACACAAAAACATCTGTGGTAATCAAAAATTTTGAATTGGAAGCAGAGGACAATAATGATGATATTGATTTGATTTTTGATGTTGTTTTTAACAAAGATGAAATCATAGGCACGGCAACGGGCGATTCGGTCAACACAATTTTGGAAAACAAACCTTATCATATTGTGTTTGATACCAAAGCATACGGTGCAGTCTTAAAAGGTCAGGCGTTGCTTAATGATTTGATGGGCGATATAAGTTTTGAAGGTGATTTGAATTTGTCATCACCCAAAGGGAATTTCGATTTGCCTAAAACGGATTTTATCGGCAAAGTGTCAGGAAATTTGCAAAAAATCAAAGCAAATATTTCAAAGCTTGATTTCGGAGGAAATGTGATTTCGGGTTTGATCAATGCCGATATTTCAGGCAAAAAGCCTGTTATTCAGGGCAATATCAAAAGTGCGTTAATTGATTTAACAAAGCTTCAAGAAACACAAAAAACAGCATATTTTGAACTCATCGCCACGGCAAATGCCGCCTCTTTTGTGCCGAATGAAAGCCTTGATTTGTCGGCCTTAAACAGCGTGAATGCCAAAATCAAAGCAGATGTTCAAAAGCTGATTATCAATGAAGATATTTCAATTTCTGATGTTGAAGCAACCGCTGATTTGAGAGATGGTGTTTTGAGCTTAAATCCGCTAAGTTTTAAGGCAGGCGGTGGCGTTGTTTCGGGATATGTGACGGCAAATGCCAACGGCAATGTGATGGATATCAACTTAGGCGGTAAAAGCATTGTGGCACAAGATTTTATCAAATCTTTGGATCCGAGCGGAACATCGAATTTCGGTATTTTAGAGGGTGGTCAAACGGATATTAATGTGGTGCTCAAAACAAGCGGTGCAACATATCCGAAACTGGTAGAAAATCTTAACGGACAGGTTTTGTTTGTGGTTGAAGCATCAAGACTTCGCGCAGGTGCAATGAAATATTTGAAAGGCAATTTTATTTCACAGCTTTTATCGACTTTGCACATTGAGGCAAAAGATCCGAAAATGTCATTGAATTGCGCGGTTGTGCGTGCGGATTTCAAAAACGGGGTGGCAACATTTCCGAAAGGAATAGTTTTTGATTCGAAAAAAATGCTGATCGTCGGCGACGGAAATATCAACTTAAAAAATGATAAAATTGATGTTGCTATTAAGCCTTTTAACGGCAATTTGACCGATACAAACATTGCACAAGCTTTATCATCCCTGATTAAAATCGGCGGGACAGTGTCAAAACCGAGGATTGCCGTGGATACGGCTTCGGTTGTTAAAAATGTGGTGGGTGTGGCGATGACCGGCCCGATGTATTTAGGCTCACAACTTTTGCTTGATGCTGATCCGGCACCGTGTTATACAGCCTTAAAAGGTACGGTATATTCGGATATGTTTGATGCACCAAAGGGTGTGAAAGCCGGTGCGCAAAACGCTTATCAAGGAACATCAGATGCCGTAACGGACGGTATTGATGCCGTAACGGGTGTGGCAGATGCCGTCGTGGGCGGTGGTGCCAATTTGGTCGGCGGTGCGGCAAAAGGTATGTTTAATATGCTGACGGGCAATTCTTCGAAAAAGAAAAAATAATGCGGGAAGTCTATCTCAAAATTTCAGGCAGGGTGCAAGGCGTCGGTTTCAGACGATGGGCCGAACGTACGGCAAAAGCTGTCGGCGGTATTTCGGGGTGGGTGAGAAATGTTGACGACGGCACGGTTGAAATTTTGATGAGGGGCGAAGAAAAAAACGTGGAGCAAATGGTGCTTGCCTGTCAAAAAGGTCCTTTTTTTGCAAGGGTTGACAATGTCTCCTTTTTGCCGGGGGTGAAAAACTATTTTTTGCCACCGATTGTTGACGGTATTTTTGAGCATATATAAAAAAAATTTTGCTTATTACTTTTAATGTGCCGTTTGAGCACATTTTTTTTAATTTTTCTTTGACATTTGCACGAAAGTCAGGCATAATCAAAAACGTAACCAAAATGGTTATGGTGTCAGAAAAACACTTTACATACGACTAAAACTCCTTTTAAGGGAGTGAATGATATAAGCGCTTTGCGACGAATAAATTCGACTATGTATGTATAGTTTTTCTGCTCCCACTTTAGAATTTTCTGAAGTGATTTTTTTTTGTTTTGGGTTAATGATTGCCCCCTTTCAAACCTTGCCTCTTGATTGCGTCGGAGGCACTAAATGGGAAGGATTAAAAAAGGTGGCTATGATATAGGAGAAAAATTTATGAAAAAATGGATTTTGGTGATTGGGGTTTTACTGACTTTTAATGCAAGGGCAGAATCATGCACGCCGGATAATCAGACTTGTTTTGAGTGTGGCGCAAAATGCACGATGAAATTGACTTATGAAACAGATGAAAGCGGCAATCAGGTTGGCACTTTGACAGTTTCGGGACAAGGTGCAATGAATAATTATTCTTATCATCAAGATTTGGATGAATATGGAGATTATTATTCAAGACCATGGGCAGGTCTTGCCGGCAATGTTCAAAATATTAAAATTGAGGAAGGAATAACGGCTGTGGGAGCAAATGCCTTTTTGAGTTTTAGAAATTTGAAAAATGTAGAGCTTCCGGAATCTGTGTTAAAATTAAATCCCGGTGCATTTCAAAGCTGTTCATCACTGAGCCATATTAACATTGGCGAAAATATTTCTTTAATTGGCCATGAAGCACTGGAGGCAACAGCTTTAACAAGCTTGGTTATCCCTCAAAATACGGATTTATCTATTGGCGCATTTTTTTATCAAACTCAAACCGATAAGCTCCAAACGCTTTATTGCACGGAAAATAATTTGAGTGCTTGTGAGGCCGCGATAGGGTATCGTGGTGATGGCGCAAAAGTTGTGACATATAGCAAAACAAAAGACGGAAGATATGAAATCGGTGGCAAAATTTATGACAATTTTGAGAACATGATGAGCGGAAAATATACGCCGCGTCGTATTTATACACTTGAGGATGCGGAAAAGGTGAGTAAGAAGACGGGCAATAAGTTTAGACTACGGTATAAATAAAAAAAAATAATCCGTAGACACCTGGACGCACTCGGCTTTTCAAGCCTCGGCGAGGGGTGACAATCAACAGTCATGCCTCGATTCCGTCAGGAATCGTCAAGGCATCTACAAATTTTATTTTTTTTTAATTCGTAGACCCATTGACCTCACTTCGTTCGGAGGGGTGACTTTTGTTTGTTTTTTTTATGGAAGCGGCGTATGTGTGCCTGACGGCACAACGCCGGCTTTGAGATCCCTTGATGCGCTGATGCGCCGCACAGCGCAAGGGATGACACTAAAAGGGTGACGCGAAAGCGTAGCATGAGGGATGACAGTAAAAGGCGAATGCGGTGCGCAGTGTGAGGGGTGACAATAAAAAACGATACGCCGGGAATAATGAAAAGAAAAGCTCTTGTTTGATAAGTCAAACAAGAGCTGAAAGGAGGAGATGAAAAAATATTTATTTACATTATCTAGTATACACAAAAACATGCGGGCTTGTCAAGAGCGAATCTTGTCCGGCCGCTAAATTAATTTTTTGCGGTTCGACGCCAAGTGCAATCATATCCGCAAAAACCTGTGCGGCATATTTCTTTGCCTCATCTTTCGAAAGTTTTTTGTTTGAAGGATTCATCGCCTTGACTAAAAATTTTGTGTTCGGATTGGTTTTCAAAGCATTTGAAACAGACGATTCGAGGCTTTGGATATAGTCAACATTTTCATCGGCAAAATTAATTTTAACCAAAGCATCCTTGCCGGACGGCGCATTAAGAGGGGTGCGAGCAATAGGCGCCTTGGGCGCTGAAAACGCCGGTGCTACGGTTGCACCGGCTGAATTAAAATTTCCCCTGGCAACCGCATCGTTTAAGCGCAACAATTGCAAGCGCGCATTGTCTGTGAAAGCTTTTTGTGCATTAGCATCCGCACTGATTTCATTTAAAAGATTTTTGAGCGAAACAGCGGTTTGTTCCGTGCCGTTTTCAAGAACACGGAGATTATCGTGATCCACATCAAGCGCGCCGGGAACGGCATACGTCGCTTTGATGTTTTGTGCTAACACGCCGGAATTGGCACCTAAAGCTGAAACTTCTGCCACGAGATTGTTCAAATCGGCAGATTGCAAATCAGAATCTTGCAAGGCATTTTGCGCATTATTATAAAGCGCAACCATTTTAGGATTCGACGGCGTTGTGCCAAGGCTGAGCTTTGTTTCCATCTCCGCGATAATCTCATAATATTTTTTAGAAGTGGCTAAAGCCGATTCTCTGACCTTGGAAAGGTTTGTGGAAACTTTGTTCATTTCACCACGAATGCCGTTCAGCTCATTTTTATACGTGTTGACACGATCGCCCACAAGCGTGCCCGTTTTGGAGGAAAGAACAACCTTCTCGGAGGCCGGATTTGTGACAATCGTGTTGCCGGTTTTGGGAAACAGCATATCGCTCGAACATGCCGAAAGCACGAACGGCAAAGCAAATAAAAGATATTTTTTCATAATTTCAGACCTTTATAAAAGATACAATATGTTATATTTATGTTTAGTAATAAATGCAAAAAGTTAAAAAAACAAGAAAGAAATGAGGGTTTTTAAAACTTTTTTAAAAAAAATGAAAAATAATGCTTGCAAATGAAAATATTTTGGTTTATTAAGAAAAACACTTTCAGATGCGCCCGTAGCTCAATTGGATAGAGCATTTGACTACGGATCAAAAGGTTGTGAGTTCGAATCCCGCCGGGCGCGCCAATTAAAAAAAGCACCTTTATGGTGCTTTTTTTAATTGGCTTGCACGAGTAGGTGATTTGAACTCACAAGAGTGAGTTCGGAACCGAGCTTTCAGGCGGACTTTAAGGACGCCGGTGAGCAGAGCGAAGAAAGCGAAGGTTGGCGAGCCTTGTGCGAGCCTATCCCGCCGCCAAAAGCACCTTTATGGTGCTTTTTTTAATTGGCTTGCATGAGTAGGTGATTTGAACTCACAAGAGTGAGTTCGGAACCGAGCTTTCAGGCGGACTTTAAGGACGCCGGTGAGCAGA
>JAFVFH010000073.1 GCA_017475525.1 Alphaproteobacteria bacterium
GACAACACACCGATAATAGCCAAAACGCCAAGCATTTCGACCATTGAACGACCATTTTGATTGTTTTTCATATTAAGTTTCCTTTCCAAAATTTGTTTCAACAAAAAAATCGCTATAAAAGCGACTGGAAGCAGAAACTATTACAAACATATAGTGTGACTTATTCGGAATGGAAGTTCCTTATTCAGACACCTTCCAGTCCGATAACTGGAATTTGCAGTTTTATGTCTTGCACTGACAGTTTGTAATGGATTTCTGATCCATAGACGGTTATTTCAACCATCCAATACTAAAGATAGTCTATTTTCATGAAAATGGCAAGCAAAAAATGATATATCTTTTGATATAAAAAAATATGCCGCTCTTTTTCAAACGGCATATTGCGCGCAAAAGCCTTTTTTTCTCATCAGCACACATCAAATGAAAACATACCGTTCTGAGCCGAAATCAAAACTTTTGAATTTTCCTTGACCTTGCCTGCAAGCAAAAGCTCGGCAAGCGGATTTTCAATTTCGTGTTCAATCAGGCGCTTCAAAGGTCTTGCGCCAAAGTCAGGCTGATAGCCTTTTTGAGCAAGAAGCTCCTTTGCTTTTTCATCCAATTCCAGCTTGATATGCCTGTCATCAAGCCTTCTTTGCAAACGAGACATTTGGATATTGACAATGTTTTTAATCTCCGATTCGCCCAAAGATTTGAACACAATGATTTCATCCAAACGGTTGATAAACTCAGGTTTGAAAAACGATTTGAGCATATCTGTCACATTATCCACCTTTTGGCCCGTGCCCAAATTTGAGGTCATAATTAAAAACGTGTTCTTAAAATCAACCGTTCGTCCCTGCCCGTCTGTTAAGCGCCCGTCATCCAAAACCTGCAACAACACATTGAAGACATCAGGATGCGCCTTCTCAACTTCATCAAACAAAATCACCTGATAAGGACGCCGACGTACCGCTTCGGTCAAAACGCCGCCTTCATCATAGCCCACATATCCCGGAGGCGCACCGATAAGCCTTGCAACCGCATGCTTTTCCATATATTCGGACATATCAATTCTGAGTATTGCCGATTCATCATCAAACAAAAACTCGGCCAAAGCCTTGGCAAGCTCTGTTTTGCCGACTCCTGTCGGGCCCAAAAACATAAACGACCCGATCGGTTTGTTTTCATCAGACAATCCCGAGCGCGAACGCCGAACAGCGTTAGAAACGGCGCTGATTGCTTCGCTTTGGCCGACCACGCGTTTTGCCAAAACTTTTTCCATTTCAAGCAGTTTTTCTTTTTCGCTTGCCATCAGTTTTTGTGCCGGAATGCCCGTCCACTTCGAAACAACTTCGGCTATCGCATCAGGGGTCACCGTTTCAAAACTGCTTTCTTCGAGTTTTTGCTTTTCAATTGCATTTAAGCGCGCTTGAAGCTGTGGAATTTCTTTATATTGCAGTTCGCCCGCTCTTTCATATTTTCCCTCTCTCAAAGCTTTTTCAGCCTCGATTTTTGAGGCGTCTAAAGCTTCTCTGATTTTGCCTTCCTCTTTCAAATTACTCTTATGCAAAATCCATTTTGCATTTTCTTTTTTTGATATTTCTTCTTTTTCGGCAATCTCCTTTTCAATCTTTTCCAAGCGCTCTTTTGACCCTTGATCCGTTTCTTTTTTCAAAGCTTCTTTTTCAATTTTGAGTTGAATCAAATGGCGATCAAGCTCGTCTAAAGCCTCCGGTTTAGAATCAAGTGCCATTTTCAAACGCGAAGCCGCCTCATCGACCAAATCAATGGCTTTGTCAGGCAAAAACCTGTTTGTGATATATCTGTTTGAAAGGACAGCCGCCGACACAAGCGCCGCATCCGAAATTTTTATGCCATGGTGGAGCTCGTATTTTTCTTTAATACCACGCAAAATCGAAACCGTATCTTGAATACTCGGCTCACCGATATAAACCGGTTGGAAACGCCTTGCAAAAGCCGCATCTTTTTCAATATATTTTTGATATTCTTTTAAGGTTGTGGCGCCGATACAATGAAGCTCACCACGCGCTAACGCCGGTTTCAAGAGATTTGAAGCATCCATTGAACCTTCGCTTGCACCTGCCCCTACAACCGTATGCATTTCATCAATAAACAAAATCACTTGTCCGTTTGCATGCACCACTTCTTGCAACACGGCTTTCAAGCGCTCCTCAAACTCACCGCGATATTTTGCGCCGGCGATCAAAGCCCCCATATCAAGCGACATCAAACGTTTGCCAAGTAAACTTTCGGGCACATCACCGTTCACAATTCGCAGTGCCAACCCTTCAACAATTGCCGTTTTACCTACCCCCGGCTCACCGATTAAAATCGGGTTGTTCTTTGTTCGGCGCGACAAAACCTGTATGGTGTGCCTGATTTCTTCATCGCGCCCGATGACCGGATCAAGTTTGCCGTCTTTGGCACGTGCCGTATAATCCGTTGCAAATTTTTTTAAGGCATCCATGGTGTCTTCCGCCGTTGCCGATTGTGCCGTTCGGCCTTGGCGCATCTCATTAATGGCTGCATTTAATTTTTTTAAATCCACACCATAGGACTTGAACGAAAGCAAGGCTTGCAATATGCGCTCAACCGTCACAAAGCTATCACCCGCCTGAAGAGATATGTTTTGCGCCATATCCAATGCTTTAAGCAGATTTTGAGAGGCCATCACCTGCACACTGTTCCCCTCAATTTGAGGCAATTTTGCAACATCTTGCAAAACAGCTTCATACACTTTTTTGAAATCTGCCCCCGAAGCCTTTAACAAATTGGCACAAAGCCCCTCTTTATCATCAAGCATCACTTTGAGCAAATGCTCCGGCGCAATATATTGATTCCCGTTTGAAGAGGCATACATTTCGGCGCTTTGCAAAAACCCCTGCGATCTATCCGTTAATTTATCCGTTCTCATTGTTTTTTCCTTTCTGCGGTTTATATGGTTTTTCTTTTTTTGTGATGCAAGAGAGATAAAAAAAGCAACCCGCCGGCATAGCCGGCGGTTCTTCATTAACGGCTAAAAGCCTTTACCACTTGCAGCCCCTAAACGGGGCTGTTTTGCGTCTGCCAGACGCAATTTGTTACTACTTACCCGTAAACGGGTCGTTTAAGTCCATTGTCAGCTGTTCAGCCATTTGGTCTTCTTTAAGCTGATTTCTAATATACTCTGTGATTTTTTTGGTATTTTTCCCGACTGTATCCAC
>JAFVFH010000074.1 GCA_017475525.1 Alphaproteobacteria bacterium
ATGCTGAAATTTGGTGGCAGGACCTATCAGAGCATTAATGACCTCTTAAAAGGCAATTATGACGTAAGACGCATTTATACCGTTGAAGAAGCAAGTTTTGTGAGCGGTAAGAAAAATACGGTTCGGTTGCGGTATAAATAAAAAATGGCAGAAAAAAGCTAGTCTTTGATAAAGATTCGTCCGTTTTCAATGCGAGCAAAACCACCTAAAGGAATTGTAGCTATTGGTGTGGTATGCCCCATATCAATATTTGCAATAATCGGCATATCTTTGAGCTCTTTCTTATTTAAGATAAATGTCAACGCCTCCCGTGTTGCTTTAGATGCTTTTTGGAAGCGGCCGATAACCAAGCCCTTGACGTTTTCAAAATCAGGCTGATTGATGAGCGCCTGCAAATTGCGATCAAAGGTGGCTAAATTTGACATTTCATCATCTTCAATAAAGAGAATCGTATCTTTTTCAAATTTAGGGCGGAAAGGTGTGCCGAGAGATAAAATAAATGTGCATAAATTACCGCCGATGATGGTGCCTGAAGCCGAGCCGCTTTGAATTTGCCACCAGCCTTCGTTTTTGATAAACTCGCGTTTTTCCTGATCTAAAAACCACAAATCATCGCTCCACTCTTTGGAGGGTGTAAGCTCCTTTTCGCCTGTCTCAAAAAGCATTTTGACAGCATTTTCTAAAGTATATTCACAACCCTTCAGCATTCCAAGCGAACTATAATGCGGGCCATAATATGTGACCAAGCCTGTTTTGGCATAAAGCGCTGTGTGGAGCGAGGTAATGTCAGAAAAACCCATAAAAATCTTCGGATTATTTTTGATTAAATCATAATCAAGATATTTTAATATTTCATTTGAATTAAACCCGCCGATGACCGTTATGACTGCCTTAACGGACTTGTCTGCAAACGCCTGATTGATATCTTGCGCGCGTTTTTCAACAGAGGCCGAACCAAACATATCAAAATTTTCATCTGTCGTGTTATTTGCAAAAGCAACTTCCAAGCCTAAATTTTTAAGGCGTTCTTCGGCAATCCGGCGGCAATCCGCGCCAATCAATTTCAAGCCGCGCGCAGGCGCAACAATCATCACTTTATCGTCTTTTTTTAATTTTTGAGGGATTATTGACATTGATTTTCTCCTTGTTTTAAAATATGCAACAAAACAACAGGTTTGATATTTGTTGCCTTAAAAATTTCTTTTCTGATTCTTGCTTTGATTTGGTCCGTCGTATTTTGTGAAATGCCTTTTTCACGGATTTCTTTATCAAGCGTGTCAAAAACTTTTTCTTTTGTTTGAAGTGCTAATTTTTCCCATTCCTGAGGATCCAAAATATCAATTGATGAAATCTCTAAATCAAGCAAATGATTGTCTTTTGACACAAAAGCTGAAATAAACAGGCTGCAATTATAGGCAATACGTCGACGATTTTTAACAACCTCAGAGTTCAGCGAAACACTGCGCCCTCTATCAACCCCGATGACGTCTGCAAAAACCTCTTCAACTTTTTCGAGCTTACCGTCTGAAAGCTTAAAAACATCACCATTCTTAGCCGAATAGACATTTTCGATACCGCAGGAAGAAGCAAAGCGCTTGTGTTCACGAATAAAACGTTTGTCACCATGGACCGGAAAAACAATTTTCGGCTTTAATATCTCATACATTTTTTTGAGCTCATCTTTGGAAGGATGTCCCGAGGTGTGAACAAGCGCCGTTTCTTCGGTGATGACATTGACACCGTCTGCAATCATTTTTTCTTGCATGCGTTCGATTTTATCCTCATTACCGGGAATGATTTTTGATGAAAAAATGACCGTATAATCACGATCAAGCTTGACGTATTTGCTCTCGCCTTTAACAATAATATCCAAAGCGCTCCGATAGTTCGCTTGCGAACCGGTGCAAATATAGAACGCCTTATCGGAGGTTAGTCCGGGCACTTCTTCGGGCAAATAGGTTTGAGGCACATCCTTAAAATAGCCGCATTCTTTGGCGATACGGACATTGGTCTGCAAGCTTCGCCCAAGCAAAACAGGCGTCCTACCCGCATTATCTGCCGCCAAAACCAAACTCTCCAAACGCATGATATTAGAAGCAAAACACGTTGCCACAAGCCCTCCTTTAATGCTCGGAATCAGCTCGATTAAGTTTTTCCGGATATCTAACTCGCTCGGTTGCTGATGTTCAAGCAAAACATTTGTCGAATCGCAGACAAACATATCAAGCCCTTCGTCAGCCGCTTTTTTGAGCGCAACATCATCAAAAATCAGCATATCTAATTTGCCGTCGTCCATTCGCCAGTCTGTTGCATGGAAAATCTTGGCTCCTTCGCAGGTTATCAACAAACCGCATGTTTGGGGCACGGAATGCACCAATGAAACAAATTTTACATCAAATGCGCTTGTTTTAACAGTATCGCCGGCTTTGACAATTTGAAGCGGCACGATTTCATCCATTTTATATTCTTTTAAGCGCTCTTTAATCAGGCCTGCCGCAAATGAAGTAGCATAAACAGGACATTTCAAAGTTGGCCAAACTTGCGCCACAGCGCCCATGTGGTCTTCATGTGCGTGGGTGATAAAAAGTCCCTCAATATCCCCCTCAAACTCTTTTAAAAATTCAGGCGAGGCATAGCACATATCCATGCCGGGATAATCATCATTTAAAAAGCCGTAGCCGGCATCTACCACAATCCATTTGCCCTTAAAGCAATAAGCATACATATTCATGCCGATGTCATCAGCACCGCCTAAGGCAACAAAATACAAACCTTTATCAAAATTATTCATTTCTACCTTCAAATAAATCGCCGACAAGGATATGTTTTTCACCTTCGTTGGTGCTTAAAACCAAATTTGCATTTTCATCCAAATCCGTTAAAATACCTTCCGTTTCCTTGCCGTTTTGTTTAATAACGACACTTTTACCACGATTATAAGCATTGTCAAGCCATAAGGCTCTTAAAAAAGCAAAGCCGTGTTTTTCATATTGCATTTTTAGAAAATCAAAATGTTTAACCAGAACATTTAATACCTTTAGTCTGTCCGTTTGAACATTTAAATCGGCAAGAGAGGTGATTTGGTACATCGGGTTTTCAACTTGCGGGGTGCGTGCAACATTAATGCCGATGCCCATTACCCAATAATCATCAGGTCCTTTTTCAAACAAAATACCGGATACTTTTTTTCCCTCCAAAAAAACATCATTGGGCCACTTGACCTCAACACGAGCAACTGGTGCAAAAGTTTTGATTGTTTCTAAAACAGCTAAACCGCTCAGCAAAACATAATGTCCGATTTTTAAGATTGGGATTTGATAGGCAAAAGAAACATATAAGTTACCGTCTGCGCCTTCCCATTTTCGCCCCAAGCGCCCTCTGCCTTTTGTTTGAACGGCTGCACAAACAATGCATGGAGCATTGCACTTTGACAGCAACTCTAAGACCGAATCGTTTGTACTCGGTGTTTCTTGCAAATCTTCAAAATACCAATTTTCGATTTTTCCCATCTTTTTTAGCCTATACTCAGTAATATATCCGTTTGTAAAAGTAAAATTTGCGGTTTTATCAACAAAACGGTTAAAAATGCTATGTGCAACAAAAGATACATATAGAGCCCGAAATCCACACGATCAAAATTATGTTCCCGTTTTAAGAAAGCAACCGTTTCGATGACTTTTAAATAAACGGGCAAGAGCGTCAAAAGCCCAAGCAAAACAATGTAGACAATCAGCTCAAATTTAGCTATTTCACTCAGCATCACAAACTGCATCATAAAATAGGAAAGCGGCGGCAAAGACATCAATGTTGCAACCATCAACATGAATGCCGCACCGATATATGGTCTTGACGACGCAACCCCTTTCAAGGAATTCAAATTAAGCGGATATTCGCCGTTGATCTTAAAGGCATAAAAGCATATATAAACCCCTAAAAGAACGAACAAATAAACTTCGGTGTATATATAAGCAATACTTATCAAGCCTTCCTTAAAAGTTGAAAGAACAAGAAGTATGACACCCGCCTGATAAAGACTCACAGATGTGAATATTTTTCTTAAAAATCGGCTTGCATTTGCACCAATCACCGCAAAGCTCACAGACAATATGCCAAAAACGAAATAAACATCTCTTAAAGGCTCGGCAAACAAAGAGAAAACGCTGTTTTGTAACTTAAAAAATAAGCCGAAAAGTGCCATTTTCGGAATGAGTGCAAAATATGTTGCCACAGGCAAAATAAGCGTAGATGAGGCCTCGCTCAGCCAAAAATGAAATGGTGCAAGACTCAAGAAAAAGAACAATGTACATAAAATGCCAAGCAAAATGAACATTCTCTGAAGCGGCGAAACTTCGGCAATAAAAGAGCCCGCTGAAGCATAATCCAAATGATTGGGAAAAAGCAAAGCAACCGAGGCAAAAAAAAGTGCAAAAAAAACTAAGGAAATCAACAAGTAACGACGTGCAGTATGATACAGTTCTTCGCTTTGGCGGCTAAAACGAAAAAGAAGATATTGAAAAACCGTCAGCATGATCAGCAAGCCGAACAATATGCCAAAATGGACGCTTTTGACAATCAATGAAAGGCATATCAGGCAACTCAATGCTAAAATGCAAAAATATTCGCTCAGCGATGTTTTTTCAGCAAGAAACCATTTTGACGACACCGAAAGCCATATAAGCGAAACGGCGCATGTAAAAACGTATGTGAGCGTTGTGTAAGATGTGGCAACAAAATATTGCGACAAAATCTCTTTGTTATAAAACAAAACCGAAAACAATGCGCTGATAAGAATAAAAATCTTTGCAATTTGAAAAGCACTGCGCCCGTGCATCTTTGAAAATACAATAGACCAAATCAGAACGAAAATACCGATCAGAAGTGAGCTTTCAGGCAATGTGTATAAAACATTTTCAAGCATGTCTTTTCCCTTTTTATAGCACAAACCACAATGGTTTAATCAGCGACATCAACAACATAAACATCACAATCATAATCACAATAAAACTTAAAAAATCAATGTCTTTAATTTTCATTTCTGGTGCAAAAACACATGTTTCATCTTTTAAGACATAAAGGCTATGCAACAACGAAATGGCTGCCAATGTCATACAAACAACAACAATCGTTCCGACATACAGCTGAAAATTGAAAATTTCCGAAACAATGATAAAGTTATTTCCGAAAAAAGCCGACACAGGCAATCCTAACGCAGCCAGCACGAACAGATTGTAGGCTATTGAGGCACGAGGCATTTGACAGAGAATGCCTTTAACGGGAAGATTTAGGCGAGCACTCTCTCGAAGCATATGCGCCTGCAAAATGACAAGGCTTGATGTGATAAGTAAAAAAGCAAAAACAGAATAGGCAATGTTTAATTTGATGACATCTGTCGGCAAAAAAACAGCCAGCAAATAAAGCAAATCATAAACAAATATATAGTTCGAAAGCTTATGCCCCGCGTTTGTGTAGGCATAGCCGCCAAAGGCTGCAAAAATCATGGTGACAATACACAGTGCCTGAAACACAGGTGTTAAGACGGAAATTTCATAAGGAATATTTAAGGGCCAACAACGCATAAAGCCGTATATACCGCTTATAGGCAAAATATGAAGCGTTAAGAAAACAAGCGGATTTTTCAAAGCTGACCATACAGATGTTGTCGCATGATGAAACGGCCAAACAGGCATTCTTAAAATCAGCGCCAAAAACAAACCGCCCCAAACTAAAAGCGATTTACGATATGACAGATGGAGTTTGTCGATGTTTGACAGCAAAATATCATCATGTTTGAGGCTTAGGATAAAAATACAAGAAGCAAGCAACAGCATGGCACCTAAAAAATGATGAAACGACAGGCGCATCAAAATTTTGTGTTGGCGCTCAGGTAAAGCATAGCCAATCAGCATATATAACGGGAAAAGAGGCGCAACAAAGCAGATGTAAAAAGACATAATATCAAGTGCAAAAAAATACCCATTTAAAAATGTTAAATAGATTAAACTGTAAAAAAGGATATTTTTTTGATTTTGCTTTTCTTTTCGTATGCCGAAAACACCAACAAACAGAGCTGTTTGAGCTGCAAAAACAAATATAAGCGCCAATACATCCGCTCCAAAAGAAAATTTTATAAACGAGAAGAAATGCCACGAAGCTTGTGCCAACATATCCGCCTGTATTTCAGCCTTCGGCTTGGCTGAAAACAATGTAATGATAAGCAAAATATTGACAAGCAAGGTCAATAATGTCACCTGTTCGGCATTTTTGAATGTGTCGGCATGATTATCTTTGGCTGTTAAGACAAATATGCTTCCAATCAAAGGTAAAAAGATAATCAACATTAACAAATAATCGGTGTGCATTTATCCCCTCTTACATATAAAACAAAAAGATGAAAATCAAAATACCCGTCAAAGTGCTCAAAAAATAATAAAGTATACCTAAGCGGCTGATGTGTCTGTATGTTTTAATCAAAAATGTGTTAAAGGTGGCAATAAACGGCCACAATGTGCGCTCAAGAAAAATAAAATCAACCACAATATTAAACAATAAGCCGGCATGTTTGAGGGGCGCTTCAATGCATTTTGCGTATGCAAGCGAAAACAAATCTACATTTTGCAGGCGAAGGTAGAAAGAATTGCCGATACGCAAAAACTTCATCGGATGGACACAACACAGCGCCACGAAAAAAGCAAAGACAAAACACGCCTGCCAACAAGCCAAAAGCGAGCTATGGCTGATATAAATCAAAAGCACCGACACAATACTCATCACGCAAATTGTTCGATAATCATTATTGGGTTCTTGTCTGTTTTGAAGCTTCGGCCAAACAAAAACAAATAAATGCGACAGAACAAACAAAAACACAAAGCCAAAGCCTGATATCCACCATATATTTTGAAAATCGGCCAGTTGCGAAACAGCAACCGTTAAGCTCAACAAATCAAGTAGAAATGTCACTAAAACAGCTAAAATCGCAGGTTTGTTCTTTCCGTGACCGCGATCAAGCTCGTAATGGAGATAATAAAGGCAGAGATTAAACACAAAAAAGCAAATTACAATGTTTGAAAACCAAAGGTTCCACACAAAATCGAGCTTTTCAAGCAACTTGACCAAAAAAGCAATACAAAACATATTGCAATAGACAAACTTTTCTTTAATCTGCGGATTAAGAACGGCAGACACACCGCCCCAAAGGGCGCTCAAAACAACGATCGTATTGAGCAAAGGTAAAAACGAGGGAGAGACAACAAGAAGCGGATATAGCTTTGTATATAAAACAAGCGCTGCCATCGGTGTTGAAAGATATGGCAAAAAATACAATGCGTGAAATTTAGCGCTTTTTAAATCAAGCCAATAACCTTGAAAGAGAAAAAAGCCGAATTTGATAGCTAGGCTGAGCATAATCACAAACATGATAAAATCACGATGACGACCGGTTTCATAATAATGCGAAATATTACCGACATCTAAATTGACAAGTTTGCTTTGCAACATCGCCAAAACCAAAAACAACCCCATATCCGCAACTAAGTTATAGATGCTGTATCGTTTGGAGGCATTCACATCAAAAATCAGAAGCTGACTTAAAATATCTACCATAAATACAAATGTCATGAGCTGAATAAAATTATTGCCGGATATCAGCATCACAAATGAAATTAAGTTAAACGCAAAAAGCGAAAGCATCCCCTTCTTATGTTTTTCATATTTGAATATTTGATTATTAAGCAACGCTAAAATCGTGTTTAGAAAAAAAGGAAAAATCACAATATAGTTTTGTTTGGATGATGTTATGTCAAGTTTGATATTGACGCTTTGAGAGGAATCGAGCACAAAAGTTTGAATTGTTTCGGTGCCCAGCATATGCCAATCCATCATAAAAAAGGCAAATACAAGAATCATAAAACCGCTCAAAAAAAGCGAAAGAAACGAATCGTATTTTTCCTTGGTACGGAATAAAGAAAAAAAAGCGATAATTAATAAATAAAAAACCGTTTCACTGAGCATTTTAAATTTCTTTATAAAAATTAAGGGCTCAATGCCCTTAAAAAAATCAAAATACGGCGCTTTTAATCAAGCAAAGCCTTAACATCTTTTACGATTCGGACCGGAACTTTATATTCCCTGATAACGTCATCATCGGTGATTTCAACAATCTGAAGTTCAGACACAGATTTGAGCGGTGTGCGCGCACCTTCTGCGATGTCATTAAAAAAAACTGTGCTTTCATGAGAGCGATATAACAAGGCATTTTCAGTGCCGTCATACACAAAGAGCGGATTTTCAGCACCACCGTTGCGCTGTTGGATGATAATCAAAATTTCTCCCTTGTCATTTTGCAGAATATCATATCTGCTTTTATCGTTCGAAGCTGTATTTTCAGCCATTTTAACCTCTTTTCTCAATTTATTAACATATCAGATAAAGTGGATACTAACATATAATTATTCAGAAATAAACATCATTTTTATTTTTTTTAACTTTTTTTATTTTTTTTTGTTGACATGGCATTTTTTATCTTCTATATATCCACTCATTGAAGTGAGGGCTCGTAGCTCAGTCGGTAGAGCATTTGACTTTTAATCAAAGGGTCGTGGGTTCGAATCCCGCCGGGCTCACCAATAAAAAAACCACCTGAAAAGGTGGCTTTTTTATTGGTAAGTTCGTCGGAGCTGAAGAAGCCACAGGTTCGGAGTTGAAATCTTTGCAGGCGAAAGTCTGCAAAGGATGAAACGAGCAAGCAGTGCTTTAGCACTGTCGCGCTCCATCCCGCCGGGCTCACCAATAAAAAAGATGACTAAATGTCATCTTTTTTTTTGCGTGAGGCGCAGTTTTGTTCATTTGCAAGCCGATGACAATCGAGCGCAGCAAATGTTACAAAACAAGTGACCGACGTCTTCTTGGCGAATATAAGCTTTGCGGCATATGAGCCTAGAAGACTAGACCACCAATAAAAAAACCACCTGAAAAGAAAGATTTTGATATTAAACCAAATTATGCCTTTTTAAGGTAGATATTGCGTTTCATGTCGAATTTAACAAAAGTTGCTTGCTTGATAAAACCGGATTTTTCTAAAGATTTGATGCTTGATATGTTGTCAGGATGCGCCGTCGCAACAAAGCTATCAATTTTTCTCGGATTAATATTTAAAAGGAATTCGTTCATTTGAAACATCAACTGTTTTCCGCGATAATCCGGCAAAACCATACATCTGCCGATTTCAGCGATTTTTTGTGCCGGAAGATGAAGGTAGCTCACCGTCTTACCATATTCAAATTCATTAAAAAACAAAGCGCTCGCACCGATGAGCTTTTCTTTATCAAATGCACCGCAAAAAAGAGTCCAGCTTTCATCAAAAAAATGGTCGTAGGCTTCTTGAGGTATCGGTAACCACCAATCGTGATGCGGCAAAGAAGATTCTATTTTTTTTATCAAATCGTCTAATTGAGGTTTGTCATTCAGTGCCAATTTTCTGATAAAAATGTTATTTTCCATGATTTGCCCTTGCCTTTCATAATATTTTGTTATCATACATCGTTTGCCAAGATTATAATAATTTTTTAAAAAATTTATTAAATTGGAAAAATAAATTAAAAAAAGTTTGATTTTAGAAACAAATCATATATACTCACGGCAGTATTTCAACGAGAGGTTAAAAATAATGGTTAATATATATAAAGGCACTCTTTTTTCTTTGGTGACAATGTTAATGTGGGCTATATCAGACACTTTTTTAAGATATTGCCTCATTGAACACAATTGTAACTCGTTTGCGATGGCTTGTTCCAATGTTTTGTTCAGCGGTTTGGCTTTGATTGTCATCGGCGGAAAAAACACAAAAATAAGAGAGATAATCACAAACTATCAAACCTGGGTGTTCGGTTCTTTGCAGATTTTCAGAAACTTATTTATGCTCATGGCCTTTATCTATATTTCCGTCACACAAGCCATTTTACTTGCCAATGTCGAAATTATCTTCTCAATTCTTTTAGCTTGGGGGTTGCTCAGACGTAAGCCCGGCTTGATCGATTTTGTTGCCATGATTTTTATCCTTTTCGGATGTTTTATTTTGGTTGCAGATTTACCGATAGATGTTGCCATTAAGGCCATTGTTTTTGTATTTATCACATCTCTTTTAAGTAGCGGACGAACAATGTTTGCTGAAATACATCATGATAATAAAGCCAATTTAAGCATTAAAGATCGCTTGAGCATGACAGGTTGGATTTTGTTTGTCAGTGCGTTAACGATGGTCGTCGTTGCCTCTATTCTTGGTGGTTTGGTTTCATTTTTACCTCAAAATATTGTTGAGGCATCCCCTTTCCTGAAAATTGTTCCGTCACCCTATGAATACATCTCTCCAAACAATGTGTTGGCGGGGCTTATCAATGGGGTTTTCATTTATTCTGCCGCCATGTATTTTTATCTTTATGCTGTCAGCCTTTCAAATAGTGAATATTTTATGATGGTTCACTCAACGCAAGCTTTCTTCACATATGCCATTGAAACGACCGCCGGCCTGTTTTTGATGCTTCCGAAACTTTCATTTTCATCAACGGATTGGTTTGCAGCCGTTACCATTATGCTAAGCTCGGCATGCATGATTTTGATGCGAACAAAGCGCGGTGAAAAATTGCAAAAAAGAATTCATAAAGCTTTCAGCTAAAGCATAACTTTGGTGAAATTAACAACAGTGGTGATAATTGCTTTATAGAGGATATTCAAAATGATCATTCGTAAAGCCAAACCTAAAGACGCGAAAGAAATAGCACAAATAAATGTTGAAACATGGCAGAATGCTTATAGAGTATGTTATGTTTTTAATGGAAAATAAAATTTTCAGCTCGTAAATTGCAAACTCAAGCATCACCAACAAAAACCACCTGAAAAGGTGGCTTTTTGTGACACAAAAGAACACCTGCTTTGATGGCAGGTGTTCTTTTTGAAGTTGTGATTCGCTCATCTATTAATCCACCATGAGGCGATGGCAATATAGAGCACCATCAGGATGAACGGGGCACTCAAAGCGCAGGAAATCCACAGAAGGATTTCAAGATAAGGCACCCAACATGCCATGACTGAGCTGCACAAGGCAATAACATAGATAAGTGCTGTTAAAACAGCGACCGGGCAGGCAAACAGGAAAACGACCGTAATGCCGCCGGTGATTCTAGAAATAAGACCTGGATCCATAATATAGAATAATTGGTTTGTAATTTCATTTATTTTTAATTTATGACAAAAAAATGAAAAATGCAAGAATTTTTTTAAGCTGGACAGATAAAAAAAAACGTGATAACCTTGAATTCTTGCACAGTGAAAGGATAAAAACAATGACAAACACCTTAAAAATGGCGCGTCCGTATACGCTCCTTGAAGAAATTTGCAACTGCTCCATACACGGTTTGGGCATTATTTTAAGCATTGCCGGATTGGTAATTTTAGCGGCCTTTTCTTCGGTTTACGGCAACGCATGGACGATTGTTTCAACCGTGATTTTCGGTTGCTCAATGATTTTGCTTTATACGGCTTCAACAATTTATCACGCGATTCCGAGTGAACGTGCGAAAAAAGTTTTGAAAAAATTTGACCATATTTCGATTTATTATTTGATTGCCGGCTCATATACACCGTTTTTGCTCGTCAACTTACGCGGTACAATCGGTTGGACGATTTTCGGCATTATATGGTTTTTGGCGCTGCTTGGCACAATCTTGAAACTCGTACTTCCCGCAAACGGCACAAAAATATGGTCTGTCGGGCTTTATTTATTGATGGGATGGCTCATCATTTTTGCAACAAAACCTTTAATTGAAAATTTGAATCATCTTGGACTTGTGTTTTTGGTTTTGGGCGGTCTGTTCTACACCGGCGGCGTTGTGTTTTATGTTTGGAAGAGCAAAAAATTCACCCACGCAATTTGGCACTTTTTTGTGCTTGCCGGCACAATTATGCATTTTTTTGCCGTTTTATACGGATGTGTGTTGATCTAAAAAAAAGAACCTCAAAGGAGGTTCTTTTTTTTTCTAATCCTCAACGCGTTTGGGTTTGTTAAAGTAAAAATATTCGGCAATTTCAAAGGCGCCGTAAAACACCATATATAAACCCATCAAGGTGCTGATGGCAATGGTGCCGACAAGCGGATATTGAATAATTAAAAAGCCGAACACAATACC